>DOCD01000188.1:0-5663 GCA_003503945.1 Clostridiales bacterium
TTTGAAAAGGCGCGCAGCTTTTTATTCAGCAGTGCATAAACTGCAACAGGTCGACGAGAACGGCAAAGCCGAGGATACAGAAAAATCCCACGGCGTGGATAACCGCCTCCACCTTGCGCGGCACGGGCTTACGGAAAATCCACTCGATAAGGCAGAAAATAACCTTGCTTCCGTCCAGCGCGGGTATGGGCAACAGATTGAAAACCGCGAGGTTTACTCCGATATACGCGGCGATTTCGAAAAAGTTCTGCACGCTTTGGGAAGCGATTTCGGAAGTGAGCTTAATGGTAGTAACCGGCCCGCCCATTGCCGAAAGCCCCAGATGCCCCGTTAAAAGCTCGCCCAGCACTTTAAAAATAGTGCCCGCGATTTTAAAAGAATACACGAACGACCGCCCCAGCGTTTCGAAAAATCCGAAGCGGTGGCTTTCGACGCCTACCGCCCAGTAATTCGCGTTTTCGCCCTCGACAATCCCTATGCCGAGCGCGCGCCAGAGCTTGTTCGTTTCAGCCGAATTTTCAAAGTCGCAGTCGGCGCGGAGCTTTACCTCTATCTTTTGTTTTTCGCCGCCGCGCAATACGGTCATTTGCACGTTATCGCCCTCGTGCTTGCCGTTTAATGCCGTCATAAGGTCTGTCGTAAGGTATATGCCCTTGCCGTCCACATTGGTTATGAGGTCGTTTTCGCTCAGACTGTATTCGGCGTAAACCCCCTCGGCGGGCGCTACCGCCCTGACCTTGAACAGCATCTGCCCGAAGGACAAAAGCGAAATTATTATAAGCAGCAGGGCAAGCAGATAATTCATCAAAGGTCCCGCAACGAGCACGATTATACGCTTCCAGGGCGCCTTGTTCGTGAAGCTGTCGGGGTGCTCCGCATCGCCGTCCTCGCCGTCGAACGCGCAAAAGCCGCCGAGCGGAAGAATACGCACGGAAAAAGCCTCGCCCGTCTTTTTCGACGTGCGTTTGAAAAGCTTCGGCCCGAAGCCTATGGCAAACTCGTTGATTTTGAAATTCAAAATCTTGCCCGCCGTATAGTGCCCGAACTCGTGCACTGTTATCATAGCGAGCAGAATAAGTATTGCCAGAAGCACCGCCAAAACGGTATTCATTACAGAAGAAACCGAAAGAAGTAACATTTAATTTTCCTTAATTAAGCGGGTTTAACTCGCCCTATAATATCCCGCGCGGCGGCGCGCGCTTTTTCGTCCGCTTCTTTGAGCCGCCCGAAGCTTTCCGCTTCCCCGTTTACGGTTGTTTGCACGACCCCGTCCACAACGCGATAAATATCGGTAAAAGCTATTTCGCCGCGCAAAAACGCGTGCACGGCAACCTCGTCGGCGGCGTTTAAAACGCAGGGCATTATCCCGCCCGCCTTACCGCATTCCAGCGCAAGCGTAAAGCACGGATACTTCCCCTCGGGCAGCGGCTTGAATTCGAGCGAAAACGCCTTGCCGAAATCCATAGGCGCAACCGAGAGCGAAAGCCTTTCGGGATAGCTCAACGCAAGCTGTATCGGAAGCTCCATGGTAGGATAGCTCATCTGCGCCATTACCGCCCCGTCGGTAAACTCCACGAGCGAGTGAACAATGCTCTGCGGCTGTATTACGGTTTCGATATCGCGATACGGCGCCTTGTAAAGTATATGCGCTTCGATTACTTCATATCCCTTATTCATAAGCGTTGCACTGTCAACCGTTATTTTTTTGCCCATTTTCCACGTCGGGTGGGCGAGCGCCTGTTCGGGCGTCACCCCCTCGAGCTGTTCGGGCGTAAAATCGCGGAACGCGCCGCCGCTCGCCGTAATTATCAGCCTTCTGAGCTTCGCGCTCCTGTCAAAATTCAGACACTGCCAGATAGCCGAATGCTCGCTGTCGACGGGCAGAATCTGTACGCCCGACTTTTCCGCAAGCGGCATAACCACGTCGCCGCCGCACACGAGCGTTTCCTTGTTGGCGAGCGCAAGCGTTTTGCCCGCTTTGAGCGCCGCTATGCTGTAACTGAGCCCCGCGAAGCCGCCCGCGGCGTTGAAAACGATGTCGCAATCGGCGACCGCCTCCTCGGGCGCGCAGCCCGAGGACGCGGTCGCGCGGTATTCGGGCTTAACCTTTTTTGAAAGCATGTCGAAGGCTTCGCTTTCGTGCCCCGCGACGAGCGCGGTTATTCTGAATTTATCGGGATAACGCCCGATTACGTCGATAACCTGTCTGCCTATACTGCCCGTGCAGCCTATCAGAGAAACTTTTTTCATTTACTATTATACCCGAATTTTTTTATTTAATGACAAAAGCTCCTTTCGGAGCTTTTTTGTTAATAGAAATCCGCATAACAGGCTTCCCCTAACGGGGAAGCTCCGCGAAGCTTGCGAAGCGGTGATGAGGTCTGCCCTCATCCGTCTTGACCTCACGGTCAAGCCACCTTCCCCTAATGGGAAGGCTATAATACGGTCAAACTATAACAGCATCAATGCAAAACTAAGCAAGATTATAGGCCCGCTGAAAAGCATACTGTCGAATCTGTCGAGCATTCCGCCGTGACCGGGAAGCAGATTGCTCATATCCTTAATGCCGCATTTGCGCTTTATTCCGCTTTCGAAAAGGTCGCCCGCCTGGTCGAATATCGCCGTCACGAAGCCGATTAAAAGGAAAGCCACGACCGCGGGTATGCTGCCCGTATATGCGAGCGGGGTGCCGATGTAACCGCCGAGCCACACGTACAGGTAATACGCGGCAATCGCCGCGACCATACCGCCCAAAAGCCCGCCTATGCCGCCTATTATCGTCTTGTTGGGGCTTATCTTAGGGGCGAGCTTATAGGGGAGCCACTTTTTGAAGAGAACGCCGAAAATAAGCGCGGCGCTGTCGGTTATCATAATTACGAAAAACATTAAAAGTATCGCCGCAACCGAATTTTCGCGAAGGTGGTTCACCGCCGAAAGCACGCAGCTCAAAACCCCGCAATAGCCCATTGCAAAGAGCGACAGCAAAAAGCCCTTTAAATTGCTTTCACCGAACTTCGTCCACCAGAATATGGCGAGTATAAGCGCGTAAACGCCCGTGCACAGCAGCGCGGCGAACACTCCGCTTGCGGGCGCCATAATTTCCATTACGACGTAAAGCGGAACTATAACCGAGCAGTACGCAATGCACACGACCCGCTGCGGGAACGCCACTACTTTGAAGGCGTTCAAAAGCTCGATACACCCGATTACGGAAATCGCGCAGAAAAGCGCGTCGAACCCGAGCGAGCCCCAGCCGCCGGGCGTAAGCCATTTTAGCAATATCAAAGCAACAAATACGGCGACGTAAACCGCGCCCGTAATTACTCTCTTCTTCATAACGTCCTCTAATGATTTTATACGCTGCCGAAGCGCCTTTCGCGTTCGGAATAGTCTTTTAACGCCTTATCGAACTGCTTATCCGAAAAATCGGGAAAAAGCACGTCGGTAAAATAAAATTCGGAATATGCCGCCTGCCATATCAGAAAATTTGAAACGCGCAGCTCGCCGCCCGTTCTTATTATAAGGTCGGGGTCGGGCACGCCGTCCGTGTACAGAAGCGATGAAAATTCCTCTTCGCCGACCTTTTTGCCCGCCTCCACGGCGCGGTTGACGGCGTTTACTATCTCGCTCCGTCCGCCGTAATTTATCGCGAAAACGAGGGTAAACTCGGCGTTTTCGGGCGAATTTTTCTCGGCGTCGGACAAAAGACGGGCTATGTCTTCGGGAAGCGCGGCGATATCGCCTATGATTTTTACGCGGGCATTTTCGGCGTACAGCTTTTTTATATTTTCGTCGAAATATTTCCTGAACAGCCCGAAAAGCCCGTCGAGCTCCTCTTTGGGGCGGCGGGAAAGATTTTCGGTCGAGAGCGCGTATACGGTAAGATATTTCACGCCCGCAGCCTTAGCGTGCTCGGCAAGCGCAATCATTCTGTTCATGCCCGCCTTATGCCCGAACGAACGGGGCATAAGCCGTTTTTTTGCCCACCTGCCGTTGCCGTCCATAATTATGCCGACGTGCTGCGGAAATTTGTTTTTTTCCATCGGATTAAACCGTCATTATTTCCTTTTCTTTCGCGGAAGCCGCCGCGTCTATCTTTGCAACGGCGTCGGAAACGGCTTTTTCCACTTCCTTTTCCACGCCCGCGGCTTCGTCCTCGGATAAAGTTTTGTCGTTTTTAAGCTTTTTGATACCGTCCATCGCGTCGCGACGGTTGTTGCGGGCGGCGACCTTCGCGTCCTCGCCCATCTTTTTAACCTGCTTGCAAAGCTCCCTTCTTCTTTCCTCGGTAAGCTCGGGGAACACAAGGCGGATAACCTTGCCGTCGTTTGTGGGGGTAATGCCTATGTTGGAAAGCTGAATTGCCTTCTCTATCCCTTTGAGGATAGAAACGTCCCACGGGGCGATTACGAGGCATCTACCCTCCTGTACGGAAACGCTCGCCGTCTGAGTGACGGGCGTGGGCGCGCCGTAGTAATCTACCGTAACCTTATCGAGAACGTGCGGGTTTGCACGCCCCGCGCGTACCGAAGCGTATTCCTCTTTCAGGACGCTTACGGTTTTTGTAAGCTTATCGTCGAGTATTAAAAGCAATTCCTCAACCTGTTCGTTATCTACCATATTAACTCCTTTTCGCTCGATTTTCGTTTCACGAAAATCGCAGCGATTAATTTTTGTCGGAAAACGCTTAACGGACGCGCGAGCTTTGCGCTGCTTTGCACACTTTATTATAAATATTTCAGATTATAATGTGCAAAAATCAATCCGTCCTTGCGTTTTCTCGGCATTATTTTTTATTAAAGGCTTCCCTTGGGGGAAGCTGTCTGCAAAGCAGACTGATGAGGGCTGAATCCTTTTATTTATTATCTATTATCGTGCCGAGCTTTTCCCCGCAGACAACCTTTATAAGCGAATCCTCTTCTTCGAGCCCGAAAGCGATTACGGGTATATCGTTTTCCATACACATGGTCGCGGCGGTCGCGTCCATCGCCTTTATCCCGTTTTTGATTACGTCGATATAATTTATATGGTCGTATTTTTTAGCGGCGGGGTTGAGCTTGGGGTCGCTGTCGTAAATGCCGTCGATATTCTTCGCCATCATAAGTACGTCCGCCTGAATTTCGCAGGCGCGCTGCGCCGCCGCCGTGTCGGTAGAGCAATACGGGTTGCCCGTGCCGCAAGCCATGATAACTATCCTGCCCTTTTCGAAATGGTGCAAAGCCTTTCTTAAAATATACGGCTCGGCAACCGAAGTCATTATGAGCGCGGTCTGAACGCGGGTGGGAATGCCGCGCTGCTCCAAAGCGTCCATCATTGCAAGCGAATTCATAACCGTCGCCAGCATGCCCATATGGTCGGCTGTCGTCCTGTCCATCTGCTTGCCCTGACGCCCCCGCCAGAAGTTGCCGCCGCCTATAACCAGCGCGATTTCGACGCCCAACGCGTGAATTTCGGCAATCTGCCCGACCACGCGCGAAATAACGCTTTCGTCAAGCCCGTGGCCCGCTTCGCCCGCAAGCGCCTCGCCCGAAAGCTTAATTAAAATCCTTTTGTATTTGGGAACCATAAGTAAACTCCTACTCATATTCACGCATTTCTTTTTCTTCGAAAAACAAATGCCGTGAGTTTGCTGTCGTCGTGAAAACGCTTAACGGACGCGCGAG
>DOCD01000188.1:5983-6255 GCA_003503945.1 Clostridiales bacterium
TTATAATGTGCAAAAATCAATCCGCCCTTGCGTTTTCTCGGAATTATTATTTATAATTTGTTTTTGTTTCGGAATAATTATGTTTAAAAAAATCTTAACGGCAAAGCCATTTGCCTAATTTTTTTAAACAATACTTCTATCCTGTCAATTATAACAAATAAGTACGCAAAAATCAACCCTTAATAATATTAATTTTTAAAACGGCAAATAAATAGGGGCTTCCCGAACGGGAAGCCCTTATTTAAATTTAATTAAATAATTTACGGCGCGCG
>DOCD01000051.1:0-5552 GCA_003503945.1 Clostridiales bacterium
AAATAAAAATTAAAAGGCAGCCGCGAACCGCGGCTGCCTTATTTTTTACCCGCCGAAGCCGCAGCAACGGCAATCGCAACAATTGCAATTGCAATTGCAATCGCAGTCGCATTCGCAGCAGCCGCAACCGAAGTCGCAGTCGCAGGGCAGGCAGTAAAAAATTCTCGTTATTATCGGCGCGGGCGGAGTTTTCCGTATAACCGTGGTAACGGGGTTACTGTCGGTTTTTACGGGGTATTCGCCCGAGTAGTCTGTTACCGAGGAGACGTTTAATACAGCGGTCATATCAGTTCACCTTCACGTCGAATTCAACCGTAACCGCTTCGCCCACGGCAAGGTCGGGCAGCGCAAACCCCGTCTGCGGATTGTATGCGGGGAATGCCGCGCCGTCTATTTTTACGCTTCCCGCAACGAAGGTCGTGCCCGCGGGTATGGGGTCGGTAAACACAAGGTCGCTCTTTAAAAGCGTACCCGTGTTGGTAATTACGGTGGTATAGTGCAGAGTGTCGCCCTTTACGGCGTAAGCCTTGTCGACGCTCTTTACGACAGTCAGTCTGTTGGAAATTATTTCTATCGAAACGGTGTTGGTGTTTTCGCTGAAATTTACGTTGCCGCGCACGGGGTCGTCTACGGTATAATCGAGCGTGGCGAAGTTCGTTACGTGCGTCTGCGTCAGGGGGTTGTTTGCCTGAATGTCGTAGGCCACCGTCACCGCCTGACCGGGGTTAAGCGAAGGCAGAGGAAAGCCCGCTACGGGGTCGTAGGACGGCTGAGATACGCCGTTTACGGTAACGCTGCCCGCGACGTAAGTCGCACCCGAGGACATACTGTCCCTGAATACGAGGTTGAAAAGCTGAGTCGCGGAGTTGTTGGTTATAACCACCGTATGACGCGCGGTTTCGCCCTCCTGCATAAACTGCTTGTCGGCGCTCTTGACTTTTGGTACGGAGTAGGTCAGAACTTCGGTATTTACGATATTGCTGTCAAGCTCGGCGGCAATCGTCTGCCCGTCGGGCAGCACGTAATTAAAAGCTATATTCGATTGGTTTGTTATTATCATTTGCATCTCCTTAATTTATTTGAACCTGAAAGGTTACAGTTACGCTTGCCTGCGGCGTGAGGTTAGCCGCAAAAAAGCCGGTCTGCGGGTTGTAAGCGGGGTAGTTTACGCCGTCGATATAGACGGAGCCGTTTACAAAGGTCGTCCCCGCGGGGATTTCGTCCTTGAAAATTACGTCGGTAACGGGTATGCTGCCCGTGTTTTTTATTACGGAAGAGTAGTTCAGTATATTGCCTTTAACGGCTAACGCCTTGTCTACGCTTTTTACAATAGTCGTCGCTCTTACTATAATGAACACGGCGACGGGGTTGGAGTTGGAAAAACCTGTTGCGGTATAGCCCGCAAAGGGCGAAAATTCGTAGTCAACCCGCGCGATATTGAATACGGGGTTAACTGCGGGGAACGAGTTCGCGACCGCTTTGAACGCGACCGTTGCCGATTGTCCGGCGGCTATGCTCGGGATAACTACGGGCAGCGCACCCGCGTAAGGTATACCGTTTACGGTTACCGAACCGTTTACGAGCGTTGTTTCGGGCGGGAGCATATCGGTTACGGTGACGTTGGTCGCCTGCACCGCGCCCGTGTTTTCGAGCACGAGAGTGTAGGTGATTTGCTCGCCCACGTCCGCGTAGGTTTTATCCGCCGATTTGGTTATCGCGATATTCGCGCCCTTGCTGTCGATTTGCAGTGCAAGCGCGTTCGGCACGTATAAGTCGCCGTCGCTCGTAAAGCGTATAACCGCGCCCGTCTGGCTCGCCGCGAGCTTGTCGGAAACGTCTACGGCGGTGATATCCCAGCCCTGACGGCACGCCGAAGTGTTCATGCCCGCGGCGGCGTTAGCGTTTCTTGTGCCGAAGGTGCCGGTTGTAATAAGGGTTCCGTTATCGCCGTTTATCTGCGAAGCGAAAAAGTTGCTTTGTGGGTTGTTTGGCCCCGAAAGCGGCGCAAGTTCGGGCACCGTCCGCCCGAACAGCATCGTATCGCCCGTCAGCACGGCGTCGCCCTCCTGTGCGGAAACGAAAATTTTACCCGTTACGGGCAGCGTTTCGGGGGTCAAAAAGTCGGTGACCGTAATCGTCGTGCTTCCCGTATTCGGCGATACGACCGTGCCGCCGCCCCAGATAGTGAGGTTGCGAAGCGGCATCGAGGGGTTTTCGTAGGCTACGGCAAGCGTCCAGCCTGCGTGGTTGGTATCGGCAGTGCGGCTGTCGATAGCTTCTATTAAGGCGGGCACGCCGCGTACGGAATACGAGCCGCTTAAAGCCGCCTGAACCAAAGCCGTTACGTTTGCGGTGCGCACGTAAAAGCCCACGGTTATATTGTCGGCGGGGATATCGAAGGTTTGCGCCGTCGCGGGGTCGGGCGCAATAATAAACGAGCCCTGCGGCGTCGTGAAGGTTATGCTGTTATTAATCAATGCGGAAATATTGTTGGCGGAGGAGCGGAAGAGTCCGCCCCATACGAGCTCGGCATACAGCACCGTCGAGCCGGCGGGAAGGGTTAGGTTGGCAGCCGAACCGTTCTGCGTGTAGTCGAGCGTCGTCCCCGCGGGGAACGTGCCGACCTGCAACGCATTGTTGAGGCTGGTGAACGCGCCTATCGAGCCCTGCGTGCCGGGGGCGTTGAGGTTGGTTGCCTTGCTTAAACCCAGCGTGTTGCCGCTGAAAGTAATTCCGCCCTTTTTAACGTCTGAATATCGTTGAATAAAAGGCATATAGTCTCCTTTTGTAAAAAAATACTGCATATCCGCCCCTGCGGCGCAGGGGCAAATATGTAGTAAGGTGTTTAAGGTATGTGTTATGTTATATGTGTTTTGTAAATTATATGCGGCGGGCAACCGAAAGGTTACCCGCCGCGGCTTATATCATTTTCCTAAGTTCTGAAAGAAATGCTTTTCGGTTTTCAGTCGGCCTTTAACACGCCGCAGCGCCCGTTCGTGTTCGAGGTAGTTGGATTTTTTAAATTCATCTATTTCTTCGAACCACTTTCCGCATCTGGTTTTTTCAATCATCATTACGGCAAGCAACCCGCCGAGCACAACGAGGATACCTCCGTAAATTAGTCCCGCAAGCAGTCTGGCGTTCGGCTCCTCCATAAAAATCAACAGCGCGATGAATATGACGGTGGCGGTTATTACGGCAAATATAAGCCCCGTTATGCGCGAAGAAATTATGTTCCCCTTCGCGAATTCTTCTTTTGAGCAATTCGCCATATAAAAGACGTCGCGGACGAAACGGTATAAATATATTACCGCGCCGAGCGGCAGCAGAAACAAAGTGAAAAGCAGGATATACGCCACGACTACCATTAACGCGGGTATTGCCGATAAGCCTGCCGAAAGCGCGAAGGCGGCGGGGTCGAATACGGCTTTGAATAAGTCGCCTATGCCGTCGAAAATCGTCACTGATTTTATGAAATAGTTATAAAGGAAACCGATACCTATTATTATACCCGCTAAAAGCACTGCGGAAGCTATCGTCAAAATGATAAAAATCATGCGCGGCTTTTCGGGCTTTGTCAGCTCGTAAGAAAGGTAGGGCACGTCGATACCGCGCCGCTTCCCTCTGCGGCGTAGGCGCTGCACGCGCTTATAGGCAAACTTGCCGTAGCTTGTTTTTTCGTAATCGAAATAATCGTTCATATTTTCCTCCCTTATCCCGTATAAATCGGGTTTTTTATGTATTAAACATAGCTTTGTAATCGGTGCCCCACTCGTACATTGCGTCTAAAACCGGTTTCAATGTTTTGCCGAGCGACGTTAAGGAATACTCGACGCGCGGCGGCACCTCTGCAAAAACTTCTCTGTCCACAAGTCCGTCGCTTTCGAGCGCGCGCAAATCGTCGGTTAAAACCTTTTTGCTTATAGCGGGTATGGTTTTTAAAAAATCGCCGAAGCGTTGCATGCCTTTATACATAAGATTGCGCAAAATCAGTAATTTCCATTTATTGCCTATAAGCTGTACGGTCGTGGCGACGGGGCATTCGGGCAGTTCTTCTTTCGTCAGCATTTTATATTTCCTTATATGATTTTATTCATTATAACAGGGAAAACCTTGAATGTCAATAGTTTATAAAAGTAACTATGTTACTAATATATTATCAGATAATAAAAAAGTAACGTTCTTGTATTCTTTTTCGGCTTTTGCTATGCTTCGTGTGTAAAAATAAACGGAGATTTTTTTATGAACAAAAACAATTATGTAAATATTAAACTCGGCAAGGGCGAAATAAACGCCTATGATTTCGGCGGTATCGTGTTATACGCTTACAAGACGAACGATTTTATCGACGACGAAGTGTTCATACTCGTAAAGAACGGTAAGGGCGTGGTAATCGAACTTCCCTGCTTTTTCGATAACATCGAGGAGCTTACCGCCTTTTTGAATGAGAATAAAATCGACATCGTTGCAAAACTTGTCGCATATCACGCGGCGGGCGCAAGCTTTCTGCCCGACGTAAAGGCGTACGGGACCGAGTCGTCCGATAAATATAATACCTCGGGCGGCGGCGCGGGGCTGGTAGGCAACTTCAAAAATGCCTTCGGCGGAATTTTCGACAGCGGCATAGTAAAAACGGACGAAATAATTCAGGACGGCGAAATCGAGCTTGCGGGAATAAAATTCATCGTCAAATCCAACAGCGAGGCTTACGACGTCGAAATACCCGAAATAAACTGCGTGTATACTCATATGCTAGGGCACGACCGTCATTCGATAGTGGCGGGCTGTCCGCACGCCGACGGGATTATATCGGTGCTCAATTATTATTTGAGAAAGGGCTTCGACCTTGTGTTGACTTCTCACTATACGCCGGAAGATCTGAAGGACGTAAAGACGAAAATAGACTATCTCTATGCGCTTAAAGAAATTTCGGAAACCTGTGAAAACGGCGAAGAAATGAAGAAAAAAGTAATGGAAAAATTTCTCGGATACGGCGGACTTAACTATCTCGATATGACGGTAAATATGTTTTTCGCAAAATAAATAGAAAGGTTGAGCGCAGTCGCCGCGGCGGCTGCGTTCTTTTGAAATTATGGAACAGCTTGAAAGAAGAAAGAATTAATAAATTATCTGCTTGAAGAAAGAGGACGAACGGCGGAAATACCGGCCGACGCGGACGGGCAGAAAAAGCTTTTGCGCGCGCTTAGGCGACTTACGCTTGCATAAACTACGGCGAAGCATTTTGCCCGCCGCATATAGAAAATCGCTCGATTTATATTAACGACGACATAGGCAAAGTATTAAATTGTTTAAGATAAAAAGAAACAAGGGGAAAAAGCTTGTGTGGTAAGTATATTTTGTGCCCCAAAATGTGCCCCAAAACTTGGCAAGCAAATAATGAACTAACCTTCAGGGAGCTTGCGCATACGCGCAAAGCATCGCTACGCTCGCGCGAACCGCAGGGTTTGAGGGCGATAAAAGTACAAAAAAACGGTTTCTAACCCGAAATAAATTCGAATTAAAAACCGTTTGGTGCACCTTCAGGGACTCGA
>DOCD01000051.1:5879-6249 GCA_003503945.1 Clostridiales bacterium
TGCACCTTCAGGGACTCGAACCCTTCCGAAAAACGACAAAAACCACAATATATAGTATTTATAAAATATTTAACGCTATAAATTGTATATTTTTTGGAATGTGCCCCAAACGTGCCCCAAAAATTTTACCATCAAAAGTAGCTCAGATTAATCTTGAATAATGTTAAAGTGGGTGGATGCAATTTTGCATCCACCTTTTTTAGCATAATATGAAGGAATTCGGCTAAATTTTTGAAATGTAAACAAAAAGCGACAAATTTCCAACTCAAGTTGGTAGAAAAATGCTGAAATATAAACTATTATTAAATTAAATCTTGGTGTACAAGCCAAGATAATTTTTTTATTTAAAGGGGATCCTTATGGCTAAACA
>DOCD01000183.1:0-6000 GCA_003503945.1 Clostridiales bacterium
ATAAGCGCGATAAACACGTAGTTTATAATCTTTTTCGGGAACCGCGACAAAAAATACGCACCGCACAATCCCCCCGCGACGCTGCCGAGCGCCGCGGGGATTATTACGTCCGCCGCGGCGTAGCCGTTGATAATATATATTACCGCGCTCGCGGCGCAAACCGGCGCGATTACGAAAATCGCGGTTGCGTGAGCGCGCTTGTCGTCATAGCCGAGCATACCCTTTAAAAGCGGAACGGCAACCATGCCGCCTCCGCCGCCGAATAATCCGTTCACCGCGCCCGTAACAAGCCCCGCCGTAAGTCTTTTCAGAAATTTAACCGTCATAACCCTTTACTTTATACTTTACTTTATTATTAGTTTAAGCAATTAAGGTAAAAATAATAAAAAATTTTAGCCGTTGCGGGCGAAAATGCTTGCGTATAATAAGCTTTTATATTAAAATGTTATGGTACGATTATTTATTAAGGATAATACACTATGTCAAGAAATTACTCAAACAAACGCAGAATGAAATACGTTTTGCTGGCGCTTACCTGCGCAGCGTCGTTTACCTTTACGGGGCTTGCCGCCGCGTGTAAGGACAACCCGAGCGAAGACGACGACCCGAAAAAGACTTCGAAAGAGGATACTCAGCTTCTTAAAAACGGCAATTTCGAGTTCTTTACGGTACCCGATAAGAAAGACGGCGAAAACGCGCCCGTCTATCTCATAAATTCACCCACAAGCTGGACGCACGGCGGAACCTCCTCCTATACGATGTCCGGCATAATAGGCACGTCGGAAACCGCCTGGGGCAAAATTACCGAACCCAAGACGGATACCTCGATGGGCATTATCGAAAAGCTGAACTACAACAACAGCCTCGACTCCTCCGCGAACAACTACAAGACCGAATACGTTGATTACAACGGAATGAAAGCGAGCGATTTGCTGTACAAAAACAGCTACAACGCGATAAAGTACGACGAGGACAAGGATAAAGACGAGGACGACAAGGAAAACGGCGATATAACCGAGGACGAAGCCAAAGAGTTTATCGAAAACCCCGGCACGCACTACAACGTACAGAAGAAAGCCGACGGAAAGTACTTCTATATGGACGGCGACACCGAAACCGAAGTTTTCGTAGACGACAACGGCGACTACTTCTTCGACAAGGAATTCAAAAAGCCTTTCTCGCACGTTTTAATGCTGCATAACTACGCTACCGACCATAACGGGATTTCGCAGAAGTACACCTCCGTTTCGGTAGATTTGCCCGCGAACACCGCGGCGGAAATTTCCGTTTGGGTAAAGACTAACTATCTCTACTTCTCGCAGGGTAAAACGGTCAGTCAGGACAGGGGCGCGAACATAACCGTTACGCAGACTATCGGCAGCACCACAATAGACCCGCTCGTAATTTCCTGCATAAACACCGAAAAAATCAACCCCAAGCCCGAAAGCGGCGAGTGGAAAAACAACGGCTGGGTGGAATACACCGTTTACGTGAACGCCTGCGACTTTGCATCGAGCACGATTTCAATAGAACTCGGTCTCGGCGAGTCGAGCTACAACGTGGAGGGCTACGCCTTCTTCGACGACGTTTCGGTTAAAAAGCTCGGCGACCTCGAGGACGGAAGCTATAAAGAAAACAAGGACAAAATACACGTCGTAGACGCGGCGAACAAGATTGACGCGGACGCAAAGTGCGACCTTGCGAGCGAAAAGGACGAAAAGATTTTCAAGGCGGACACCTACACCCGCAACGGCGAGCTTATTGACGGACGTTTTTCGAAAAACTTCCACTATTTCGTAGACCTTGCTTCGAGGGCGGAGCATAACGACGTGGTATTTGCCACCGGCGAAACGCCAGTAACTGCGGGACTTACTGCGGACGCGGACAATTACGTCAGCTCGGACAAGCTCGAAGCTACCGTTTCACCCGAAATAACCAAGAAAAATTCGGGTACGAAGCTTCCCAAAGACTTTAAGGCAATAGACACCTCCTCGGATATGCTGCTCGTACAGAAAGCGGGCGAACAGTTTACGGGCGCCTACGCAGGCAGACTGAACGACGCGCTTTCAAGCGCAAAGGATTTGCCCAACGTAAACGGCGCTGCCGACAACAACGTTTTGGTGATGCTTTCGGCTTACGGCGCGGCTTACACCTCCTCCTTTACCCTTTCGATAGAGGGCGAAACGAACACGATAGTTTCCTTCTGGGTAAAGACCTCGGATATGGACGGCAGCACGGCGGCAACAATCAAAATTACCGAAAACGGCAAAAAAGCCAACACTTCCAGCATAACGCTCGACTCCACCAACAAGTCGACCGATATCGGCACCGAGGAAAACGAAAAGGATATTTTCGAGGGCTGGGTACAGTGCTTTTTCTTTGTAAAGAACGAAACGGAAGAAAAAGCCCATTTCACGGTTGATTTCAGCTTCGGCAACACAACAATAAAGGATACCAAAGTAAACGCTTATAAGGCGGGCTGGGTCGCGCTTGCGAATATGCAGACGATGGAAGACGTCGACAAGAAGATTTTCGGCTACACCGGCAGCGGCGATTACAGCGCCTCGCTTACGATAACCGAAGACGAAAAGGGTAAAACCAGCGTATTCGACGAGGCTTACGGCAGCCAGAAACACGAAATCGAAAACGATATGGTTACCCCCTCCACCTACACGGGCGTGAACGGCGGAAGCTCGTCGATAGTCAACAACGGGCACGTATCCATTCCCTTCGACGATTTCAATAAGAACGAAAACGCGGGGCTTATCAACAAAGAATTCTTTGACAATTACGCCGACAGAACAAGCTGGTACGAAGGGCTTTTGAATAAATTCGACGTCAGCGACAAGAGCGCTTCCGCTGCCGCCGCCGCGTGGGAAAAGATTTTCGGCAAAACCTCGATACAGCCCTTACTCATAGTAAATAAAGATAGAAACGACTACGTAGTCGAAAAAGGGCTTTCGCAGGAAGCATTCGAAAAGAACCCCGCCGCTTACTATATAATGAACGACGACGGCAACTTTGAAAAGCTTACCTCCGACGCTAAGTTCGACGAGGAAGAAACCTATTACAGCCCGAAAGACGTGCTCAACTACGGATTTATCGGCGCAAGCAAAACCGTATCGGCGAACAGCTACGCTACGGTAAGCGTAAAGGTCAAGGTCAGCGAAGGCGCGGTTGCGTACGTATACCTTACGAATACCGACGCAGGTAAAAAGGTTGTCGACTTCGGCGCGCCCGTCCTCTCCTTCTTCTACGACGTAGACGGCAACGTGCTCAAAGCAGAGCCTCAGAGCGACTGGTCGCACACCGAACAGGTTGAAAACGTGCTTTACAGACTGCGCGACGACGGGCTTTACGAAGATAAAGACGGAAAGCTGTTTGCTAACACCTATAACCTTATTGAAACGTACGTCAACGACGAAGTCAAGTACTTTGACGAGGACGGCAACGAAGTGCTGTTCGACAGACTCGTAAAGGGCGAAAGCTATTACAACTCGGCAGACAAGTCGACAAGGAAGCTTTTGAACCACTTCCTCGAAAACAGCGACGGCGTGAGAGTATTCGAGTACAAAGACGGCAATTATTATTATATTGTAGACAACAAGACGCAGGAAACGGCTATTACCCCCTTCGATAAAGCGTATGCGAGATACGATTTCACCGACGTTGAAGAGAACGAAATGATGGTGAAAATCGACGGCAACGAAGCGGGCGTTGCGGGCAAGTGGATAACGGTCAACTTCATACTGCACGCGGGCAGCGCAAGCAAGGGCTACCGTCTGGAGCTTTGGAGCGGCGAACGCGAAAAAACCCACACCGCAGGCAACGAAGCGGGCGGCGTGGTGCTCTTCGATTACAGCTACACCAATATCTCCGACGACGCGTTGATGAAGGAATACGAAAACGAAGTTATAAGAGAATACCGCAAGCTGCTTATAGGCAAAGTTGACAACTTCGACTCTTCGACGGAAAACATCAGCTACTACGAGGACCTTGCCGAAAAGCTTATCGTGGAAGGCAAGCTGAACAAGTCGGATATAGAGAACAACGAAATACTCAGCAATTACGTTGCGCACTACTACACTTACAGCTTCTACGACTCGGAAGCATTCCGTCCCTTCAATAAGAATACGGCGGACGAAACCGAGCTCGGCTACAACTATTCGATTAACGATTACTCCGAATCGCTTGCGTACTTCAAGGTTACAGACGAAAACAAGGTTACAGGCGAAAATACGATTTCCGTATTTGCGGACTACGCGACGGTCGACCAGTCGATTACCATGAACACCGTCGACGGTGACGACGACGATGACAATACGGACGACGAGGAAAAGACCGATTCGTCGGTATGGCTGCTCGTATCCTCCATTCTTCTCGTAATCGCGATGCTGTTTGCAATGGTTTCCTTAATGGTAAGAGATTTGTTGAAGAAGAAACGCCGCAACAAGGCATACGGAAACAACAACTACAAGAAAAACCAAACGAACCGCTATATGAAGAAGCTCGGCGTTCAGAAGGAGCACATCGAAGAAGTTGACCCCGACAAGGTCGCCGAGGTTGAACCCGAAGCAGAAGCCGAAGAGGTTTCCGAGGTTGAGCCCGAAGCAGATGCCGAAGAGATAACCGAGGTTGAGCCCGAAGCCGAAGCCGAAGAGGTTTCCGAGGTTGAGCCCGAAGCCGAAGACAAAAACGACGGCGACGAGCAATAAAGACGAATAAAAAAACAGTTCCGTTTTTACGGAACTGTTTTTTATTACGCGTTAAATCCTGACGCCCTTCGGCAATTTGTTTTTAGCAACCCCGTCCGATACCTTGCACCAGCCCAACGGATATCCCTTATACAGCACGAGCCTGTAACCCTTTTCGTTTGAGGAACAGCCGAACGTGTAGCCTTTCAGAAAGTTTACGGCGGTTTGTTCGTCGACTTCTACCCCGTTCGCCTGCCCCTTTTCAAGGCACATAGCGAGCGAATGGTCGGGCTCGAAACGGTTGCCCGTCACCTCGCCCAGTCTTACGCCCGCGCGAAGTGTCTGCACGGAGGTTTTGGGCATATCGTTCGGCAGCGAGTACAGCGTCCGCCCGACGAAGTGCAGATTTTCGAAAACTAAACCAAGATTTTCCTTTTCCCATTGCCTGTACAAGCAAAGCCCCGCCCTGTCGGCAGCGGGCTTTAAAAGCGGCATATCCCGCCTTTCGCCCGAAAGCTTTTCGAGGACGGCGCAGAAATGCCCCTCGCCGCGAACCTCGTGCGGGTACAGCCTTTGCTCGGAAACGAGCTTCAACGGATAGGCTTTGAGCGCCGCTGCAATCTGCTCCTCGTTTTCCTCGGGTGAGAACGTGCAAGTCGAGTACACCATTCTGCCGCCGACGGCGAGCATTTTGACCGCGCTTTGCAATATTTTACTTTGACGTACGGCGCACGCCTTAACGTTTTCAAGGCTCCACTCGCCTACCGCCGCCCGTTCCTTTTTGAACATTCCCTCGCCCGAGCACGGCGCGTCGACGAGGATTTTATCGAAGTAACCGCAAAACTCCTCTGCAAGCTTTTCGGGCGGCGCGCACGTGACGACGGCGTTTTTAACGCCCAGCCTTTCGACGTTGGACGAAAGTATTTTCGCCCGCGGGAAATTGATTTCGTTGAGCACCAGAACGCCGCCTCCGCACATATCCGCGGCGAGCTGCGTGCCCTTGCCGCCGGGCGCGGAGCATAAGTCGAGCACCCTTTCGCCCGAAGCCGCTTCAAGCTTCGGCGCGGCGCACATTGCCGACGGCTCCTGCACGTAATAGAGCCCCGCCGCGTGGTAAACCGTTTTACCGAGCCCGTCGCAGGCGGTATAAAAGCCGTTTTCCGCCCACGGAACCCGTTCGAGAGGAAATGGTGAAATTTTTTTGAATTCGTCTGCGGAAATTTTAAGCGTGTTTACGCGCAGGGCGCGTTCGGGCGGCGACAGGTAGCTCGCCTCGAAAGCCGCATAATCCTTTCCGAGCATGGCT
>DOCD01000183.1:6191-7999 GCA_003503945.1 Clostridiales bacterium
ACTCAGCGGGCAGCTCCATCGAGCAAGTCCTCCAAACCTATCGTATCGGTTATCGTCAGATTTTCGCGCTTTTTCGCGTTCTGGGTGCGCTGCGAGCCGTCCTCTCCGTCGGTCACATAATAATCGCTCTCGGAAACGTGCTGCGAGTACCTGCCTCCGTTTTCGTAAATTTTCGCGACGAGCGTTTTCGCAAGCTCGGTATTTTCCTCTATTTCGCGTGAAAATGTGAAAGTTTTGCCGTAAAAACCGCCGGTTTTCTTGCACTTTCTGCGGGATACGAAGTTAAAAAACGCCGTGCGCTTTGCCGCGCGCTTCATTTTTTCTTCGTTGATTTTTTTATGATACTGCCTTACGCCCGAGCTTGTGGGGGCGGTAATGTTGTAGTTTTTTATTTTGCCGTTAGTCACGCCGTACAGCTCGGCGAGCTGTTTATAGCCGCAACCCCTTTCCCTGCACATAGCCTCGACTATACGCATAGTGGCGTACGCGTCGTCGACGGCGCGATGAGGGACGAAATCGACGCCCAGCGCGCCCGCGATATATTCGAGCCCGAACTGCCGCGAAAAGTCGTTTATGTGGCACATATACAAAAGCTGGCTGTCGGAAAAAGAAAGCCTGAACGACGGAAGCTTGAAGCGTTTTGTTTCAAGGTTCAAATACTTGATATCGTTCATTATGGAGTGACCTAAAACTATATTGTTTTCGTCCTCCAGAAGATTTTTTATAAATGGATAAACGCTCGTAAACGGCGGGTGTTTTTTGAACTCGTCATAAGAGTACGGCAAAACTATACCCTTATCCCCCTTTCTGTCGGTAAGGTGAAACCTGCCCTTTGGGTTTACGAGTATATCTTCTTTTTTTATTATATTGAACTGTTCGTCGCAGACGACGTAACCGAAAGCGCAGATTTTGGCGGAGTTTTTGTTCACGCTCGCGCATTCTATATCGAAAAATACCAAATTCATACCGATTAATTGTAACATAAACTCAATAAAATATCAAGTGTACGGGGGCGCCGCCCTTGACAAATACAACAATTTGTTATATAATTTTTTTGTATGAAAAATTTGTTGAGTGTTGTCATATTCGGAAGCGCCGAAAAACAGTCCGCAACGCTTTACGACGGAATCGAGCTTATATATGCGGACGAGGGCGAAAGCGAGAAGGATTTCCTTACCCGCGCGGCGAAAACCGCAAAGGGGAAATATACCGTTATATGCGACAGAGCTTTTAAGTTTGCCGACGTTCAGTCGCTTTTGAATATTATAGATAAAAACGCCGCGGATATGGTTTGCTTCGTCGGCGACGTCGCGTTGAAAACTTCGGTGCTCAAAACCGCCGTCAAGGACTGCGAGGACTGCTTTTCCTTGACCGCGCTTACCGTTTTCAACTGCAAGACTGTTATGAAAACCACCTACTGCCCGTTCAGCTTTTCAAAGCCGAGCGGAAGCTTCAAGGAAAACAATACGGCGGGCATACTGCTTGCGGCGGAAACCTTCGGCAAGGTTAAGGCAAAGCTTACGAAAGAGATTTACTCCTACGCCTTCAATTTGCTCTGCGACAAACTCGTTTTCTTTTATATGTACGCTATGCTGTCTATAAAAGACGGCGACCTGCCCGCGGAAAAGCTTATCGAGTTCGACAACAAGCTGAAAGCCGAAATCGTTTTGCACCTCGCGCTGGAAAAGAGGTTTACCGCGGCAAAGCTGCATAAACTGCGCGAAAAGGGCTTTAAAATTTCCCGCTTCAAGGCGAGCAAATTCAGAAAAATTTTAATGTAAAAGGCTTCCCGCCGTGGCGGGAAGCCT
>DOCD01000097.1 GCA_003503945.1 Clostridiales bacterium
AATAAATTTAAAAAATATTTTTCTCTTATATCATATTGTTTTTTGCATTTGAGCAGAAAAATTAAATACTTTAACGGCAAATGTAAGAAAAATAACAATATCTATATTAAAAGGGCAATAAATGATTATAAGCTCGGTAAAATGGGGAGAGCGGAAAATTTATGAAAATCTTGGTTACGGGAGCAAACGGTTTTATTGGATCGAAAATTGTAAAAAAACTCCTAGATTTACACCATGATGTTATAGCCGTTGATTTATCAAATAATTTGGTTGACAGTAGGGCGATTTTTATTCAGGATAATATTTTTTCGGAAGATGTAAATTGCTTTCTACGTTTCGGACAACCTGATGTTTGTTTACATTTGGCATGGCGTGATGGATTTGTTCATGATTCTAATGCTCATCTTGAAGATTTGCCGAAGCATTTTTATTTCTTAAAAAATATGATTGATAGCGGCGTTAAACATATTGCAGTTATGGGTTCAATGCATGAAGTGGGATATTACGAGGGGGCGATTGATGAAAATACACCGTGCAATCCACGTTCTCTTTATGGCATTTCCAAAGATGCGTTGCGTAAGGCCTTAATGGTATATTGTGCAAAGAAAGAAGTTAATTGGCAATGGTTAAGGGCATTTTATATACTTGGTGATGAGGTAAACAGCAAATCAGTCTTTGCAAAGATTTATCAAGCGGCACAAAAAGGAGAAAAGCGATTTCCGTTTGTTTCTGGAAATAATATGTATGACTTTATTCACATTGAAGATTTGACGGATCAAATTGCGAGATGCGTGTGTCAGGATAAAATACTGGGTATTATTAATTGTTGTTCTGGTAATCCAATGCCATTAAAAAATGTTGCGGAATCATTTATAAAACAACATGGACTAGATATTAAGTTGTCGTATGGTGAATTTCCGGATAGACCGTATGATTCTCCGTGTATTTATGGTGACAATAGTAAAATCAAGCAAATTATGAAAGGCGGCAAGGTATGAGAATCATAGTTACCGGCGGTGCCGGATTTATCGGAAGCAATTTCATCTTTCATATGTTAAAAAAGTATCCGAAATACAGAATCGTATGTTTGGATAAATTAACGTATGCGGGCAATTTCTCTACGCTGAAAAGCGTAATGGATAACCCCAATTTCCGTTTCGTAAAACTTGACATTTGCGATAGAGCGGGAGTTTTTGCACTCTTTAAAGAAGAAAAACCCGATATCGTCGTCAACTTTGCTGCGGAGAGCCACGTGGATAGAAGCATTGAAGATCCCGGTGTTTTCTTACAGACGAATATTATCGGTACGGCAACGCTTATGGATGCTTGCCGTAGTTTTGGTATAAAACGCTATCATCAGGTTTCGACCGACGAAGTTTACGGAGACTTGCCGCTCGATAGACCTGATTTATTTTTTACGGAGCAAACTCCCATTCATACGAGCAGTCCGTATTCAAGTTCTAAGGCTTCTGCCGATTTGCTTGTTTTAGCTTATCACAGAACGTACGGCTTGCCCGTATCCATTTCGCGTTGTTCCAACAACTACGGACCTTATCACTTCCCCGAGAAGTTGATTCCGCTCATGATTGCAAATGCGCTCAACGATAAACCGCTTCCCGTTTACGGCAAAGGGGAGAATGTGCGCGATTGGCTCTACGTCGAAGATCATTGCAAGGCAATCGACCTCATTATCCATAAGGGACGCATCGGCGAGGTATATAACGTCGGCGGTCATAATGAAATGAAGAATATAGATATCGTAAAACTCATCTGTAAGGAACTGGGGAAACCAGAAAGTTTAATTACATACGTTGCGAATAGAAAGGGGCACGATATGCGCTATGCGATAGACCCTACGAAAATTCATAACGAGCTCGGCTGGCTTCCCGAGACGAAGTTTGCGGACGGAATCAAGAAGACCATTCAGTGGTATCTCGATAACCGCAATTGGTGGGAGGAAATCATCAGCGGCGAATATCAAGTTTATTATCAGAAAATGTACGGTGATAGAAAGTGAAAGTATTAGTAACGGGCGTCAACGGTCAGCTTGGGCATGACGTCGTAAACGAACTTAAATTGCGCGGGCATGAAGCCGTGGGTGTTGACATTGCCGAAATGGACATCACCGACCGTGAAGCGGTTGAAAGGGTAATGGGCGAGATGAAGCCGCAAGCGGTTATTCACTGCGCCGCCTGGACGGCGGTTGATACGGCGGAAGATAACGAGGAAAAAGTTCGCGCTATCAACGTGTTCGGCACACAGTATATTGCAAACGAGTGTAAAAAACTCGGTTGCAAAATGATTTATATCTCTACCGATTACGTGTTCGACGGGCAGGGTACTCAGCCGTGGGAGCCCGATTGCAAGGATTATAAGCCGCTCAGCGTTTACGGTAAGAGTAAGCTCGAAGGCGAACAAGCAGTTGCGGAAACACTTGATAAATATTTTATCGTGCGTATTGCTTGGGCGTTTGGATTAAACGGAAAGAATTTCATAAAAACCATGCTGAATCTGGGCAAGAAGTACGATACCGTGAGAGTTGTAAACGATCAAATCGGTACGCCGACTTATACGTATGATTTCGCAAGATTGCTTGTCGATATGATGGAAAGTGATAAATACGGCTACTACCATGCCACCAACGAGGGCGGTTATATCAGCTGGTACGATTTCACGCGGGAGATTTTCAAGTTGGCGGGTTATACGACCAAAGTCATTCCCGTAACGACTGCTGAATACGGTTTGTCTAAGGCGGCGCGTCCGTTCAACAGTCGGCTTGATAAAAGCAAGCTGATTGAAAACGGATTTCAACCTTTGCCTGCTTGGCAAGATGCGCTCGCAAGATACTTAAAGGAAATCAACTATGGGGCAGATTAAAGTTACCAAAGCACCTATCGAAGGGTTGTATATCATCGAACCCGCCGTGCACGGTGACAGCCGCGGCTATTTCATGGAAACGTATAATCAACGGGATATGGAAGAAGCGGGATTGAATATGCGTTTCGTGCAAGATAACCAGAGTATGTCTGTGAAGGGCGTGCTTCGCGGCTTGCATTTTCAGAAGGAGTATCCGCAGGGTAAGCTCGTGCGCGTCATCAAAGGCAAAGTGTTTGACGTTGCAGTCGATTTGCGGAAAAACAGCAAGTCGTACGGCAAATGGTTCGGCGTGGAGCTTACCGAAGAGAACAAGAAACAGTTCTATATCTCCGAGGGGTTCGCGCACGGTTTTTTGGTTTTGAGCGATACGGCGGAGTTCTGTTATAAAGTGACGGACTTCTACCACCCCGGCGACGAGGGCGGACTTGCCTGGAACGATCCTACAATCGGTATCAATTGGGGTGTTTGCGGGAAATATAACGGAACAGCATCTGCGGAAGGATATACACTTCCTAATGGAACGCCGTTGTTGCTTTCAGATAAAGATCAGTTGTGGATGAACTTGAAAGATACGTTTCAGTTTTGATTGAGGAAATTGACTTATGATAATTACAAAAACACCTTTTAGAATGAGCTTTTTCGGTGGCGGGACGGATATGCCGCAGTTTTTCCAAGAAAATCGCGGTGCTGTTATTTCTACGTCTTTCGATAAATATGTGTATGTAACCGTAAGGCATTTGCCTCGCTTTTTTGACTATTCAACCGAATTGATATACGCTAAAACCGAGCGCGTTAAAAAAATCGACGATATCGAGCATCCCATGGTTCGTAATGCTATGAAAATGCTCGACATGAAGGAATTGCATATCTCCTACGATGCGGATTTGCCTGCGCGTACCGGTTTGGGCACATCGAGTACTTTCGCGGTTGGACTATTAAATGCCTTCTATTGCGTGAAGGGGCAATATTGCTCCAAGAAAGAGCTTGCAGACGACGCAATATATCTTGAAAGAACGCTTTGCAACGAAGCGGGTGGGTGGCAGGATCAGATTGCCGCTTCCTTCGGAAATTTGAACCGCATTGATTTCGATAGCCGCGGCTATCACGTAAATCCCATTATCATCAATCCGGAACGAAAAAAACAGTTGAATGATAACTTCATGTTATTCTTTACAGGTTTCACGCGCAATTCTGCTGAAATTCAGAAGTCTACGATCGTATCAATTCAGGATAAGAAAAAACAACTGCTCCGTATGCTCGATTTGGTCGACGCTGCTCAGAGCATTTTGGAGAACAGCGCAAGCGATTTGGACAAGTTCGGTCAGCTGCTCGGCGAAGAGTGGAAGTTAAAGAGACAGACGGGCGGCAGCATTACAACGAATTATATAGACGAGTATTATGAAAAAGGAATTGCCGCGGGTGCGCTCGGCGGGAAACTTCTCGGCGCGGGCGGCGGCGGCTTCTTGCTGTTTTACGTTCAGCCCGAAAAACAGGGTAGCGTCCGTAAAGCGCTTTCCGATTTAATGGAAGTACCTTTTAAGTTTGAAAGACAAGGCACAAGAGTTATTTATTACACACCCGAAACGTTCGATAAATACACCAGCACAGAGGAATAAATGAAAGCGGTTATTATGGCGGGCGGAAAGGGAACCCGAATCAAAGAAATTAACTCCGAAGTTCCCAAGCCGATGATACCTGTCCTCGGGAAGCCGATACTGCAGTATCAGATTGAAGCGCTCGAACGGCAGGGCGTGAAGGACATTATTCTTGTAGTCGGTTATCTCGGACACATTATCAAAGAATACTTTTCTAACGGCGAGAAGTTCGGCGTCAGAATCGAGTATATCGAAGAAAAAGACCCGCTTGGAACTGCGGGCGCGCTGTATTTGTTGAAAGAGAAAATTATAGACGATTTTTTGCTTTTGTGCGGAGATTTGATTTTCGATATCAATGTTCATAAGTTTTATACGGCACACAAAAAATACGGCGGAGAGGTTACGCTTTTTACGCATCCGAATTCTCATCCCTACGACAGCGGGATCATAATTGCAGACGAAGGAAAGAAGGTGCGAAACTGGTTGCATAAGGAAGACGAGCGTCTTTGGTACAGAAACCGCGTAAACGCAGGACTGCACTTTATGTCTCCTTCGATTTTTAATCGGTTTACCGAACTCAAAAAGTGCGATTTAGACAGAGATATCTTGAAACCCTTAATTCCGGAGGGAAAGCTATTCGTTTACGACTCTCCAGAATACGTAAAGGATATGGGAACCCCCGATCGGTTTTATTCAGTGATAGACGATATTCAATCAGGGAAAGTGAACGCGAAAAATCTTTCGCACCAACAACGCGCTATATTTTTAGACCGTGACGGAACGATAAACAAATACGTCGGGTTTTTAACGAAGATTGAAGATTTTGAGTTAATAAAAGGGGTTGCGGAATCCGTTAAGAAAATAAACGACAGCGGTTATCTGGCAATCGTAGTTTCCAATCAACCCGTGATTGCGCGCGGTGAGGTGAGTTTGGAAGAGCTTAGGGAAATACACAATAAAATGGAAACGCTGCTTGGGGCAGAAGGTGCTTATTTAGACGGAATTTATTTCTGTCCGCATCATCCGCATAAAGGTTTTGCGGGAGAAAGACCGGAGTATAAAATAGAATGTGAGTGCCGTAAACCTAAGGCAGGAATGCTTTTGGAGGCTGCACAGCAATTCAATATCGATTTATCACAGTCCTGGATGATTGGCGACAGCGAGAACGATATTTTATGCGGCAAAAATGCTGGTTGTAAAACTGCTTATATCGGTGAAGACTCCTTTGCGGATGTATGCGGAGACAACTTAGCCGATTGTATCAATCAAATTCTTGGATAAAGAGGTTTCACAAATGAAATATTTGGAACAACTGATTTCACGGTATCCCGCACTCGAAGTTTGCAAAGCGGATATCGAAAAAGCATATCTGATTTTAGAGCAGTGCTATAAAAACGGCAATAAATTGCTGATTGCGGGCAACGGCGGCAGCTGTGCGGATAGTCAGCATATCGTCGGCGAACTGATGAAGGGGTTTAAGTTGCCCAGAAAATGCTCCGCCGATTTCGCAGAGAAACTCAAAGCAATCGATCCCGTGAGGGGCAGCGAGCTTGCGGAAAAATTGCAGGGCGGACTTCCCGCAATTGCGCTTACAGAGCATCAGGGCTTGAATACCGCATTTATCAACGATGTAGCGGGCGGCGGATTATTATCTTACGCGCAACAGATTTATGGATACGGTAAGAGGGGAGACGTTTTTCTTGGGATATCCACGTCCGGAAATTCAAAAAACGTTATGAACGCAGTCGTTGTTGCCAAAGCTAAGGGTTTGAGCGTTATCGGCTTAACGGGGCAAAACGGAGGCGAGCTTGCAAAGAGTGCCGATGTAGTTATCAAAGCGCCCGAAACGGAGACATTTATGATTCAAGAGCTCCATTTGCCGATCTATCATTGCTTGTGTTTAATGCTCGAAGAAAAATTTTTTGGATAATTTAGTATGGAAGAAATAAAAATAGTTGTAGCCACCCATAAAAAATATGAAATGCCTTTTTCAGATATGTATTTGCCGGTCCATGTTGGAGCTGTATATGGTGGTGAATTAGGATATCAAAAGGATAATGAAGGACAAAATATTTCAGAAAAAAATCCTAATTATTGTGAGCTAACTGGACATTATTGGGCTTGGAAAAATGTTAACGCACATTATGTGGGATTAGTTCACTATCGTAGACATTTTAGAAATAGCTCTAGACGTTTCAAGAACAAATTTGATAATATTATAAGTGAAGAAAAAGTAAAGAAACTTTTGACGAAAACAGATGTGATTCTTCCCAAAAAACGGCATTATTACATTGAGACGAACAAGGGACAGTATATTCATGCGCATCATAAAGAAGGTTTTATTATAACAGAGGAGATTATTAAAACATATTATCCGGATTATATGCAGGCATTTCAAAAGATGCTTCATATGAGAAGTGGACATAGATTTAATATGTTTATTATGCGTTATGATATTTTTAATAGTTACTCTGAATGGCTATTTGATGTTTTATTCAAAGTTGAGGAACAACTTGATATAAAGAATTGGGATACGCAGGAACAGCGAGTTTTTGGTTACTTATCTGAGAGATTATTAGATGTATGGCTAATTAAAAATAAAATTAAATATAAAGATGTTTCTTACATCTTTATGGAAAAACAAAATTGGAGCAAAAAAATTTTTAACTTTTTAAAACGGAAATTGAAAAATAAACGGTAATTTATATATGAAGCTTTTGGTAATAAGCCTATGCACCAGTGGGGTAATGAAGGAACATTTCATTTCTTATTGTAATGAATTTTCCAAATACAATACGTTATATTGCATAACAAACGATAATGTTGCCAATCAGGAATTAGGTGCAATAGAAACTCTCAACTTGAAATATAAGAGAAATTTGCCTTGGACTTATTTTTCTTTAGCAAAAAAACGGAAAATAAAAAATTTCATCAAACATATTAATCCTGATTTAATATATGTTTT
>DOCD01000023.1:0-3180 GCA_003503945.1 Clostridiales bacterium
GGACTTTGCGTTATTCACCGCTCTTAAAATGCAATACACCGCCGTTCGGATAAGCAGCACACCGCCGAATATAACGGGCATAAGCGAGTACATCAGCCTCGGAGGCGCAAACCAGCCGCATACAAACGTTACAATTGCAGTAATCAGCGCGGATACCCATACGAACGAGTTTACTATTTTGAAACAGCCGCCGTAAGTTTTTTCCCAGCCGTCTTTTACGGCTTTGCCGATTCCCCACATTATCAGCGCGAGAATAAGCGGGATAAATATCAGCGCGGGCAGTTGCGATATCGCGCTTACAAAGTAGGAGGTGAAAGTATAACCCGCCGTTGAATAGTAGGCGTCCTTTATAAACGAATGAATATCGCCTATCCTTCCGTCCGTGCACTTATTCAGATAACCGCCGAACACTACGGGAACGCCGCCGTCCGTTTTAAACGAACCCGCTATCATATTGTCGAAAACGTAGAAATAATACGCGTTGCCGTTTAAAATGTAGTTACGGTAATAGTAGTCGCGCAGAACGGGAGCTTTTGCTCCGACGAGCACCGAGCTTACCGAAGAATAATAATACTTTACGTACAGATAATAGAGCTGCAAATCATAATCTTCCGCGTTTTTGTCGAGCGCCGAAAAACTTTTCCGGGCGTCGCTGTTTTCGCTTAAAAATTTTTCGTAAGTTTTTACGTCCTCTTCGGTAATTTCAAGCGGAGTATCGGTATAGCGCGTCTGAATTTTGTATTGCTCCTTTTCCTTTCCGCTCGCATTCAGATATTCTTCGTAGCTTAACTCGCTTTCGCCATTTACTGCAACCTGCGTAAATTTTATAAGCGTTTGCGAGGGGCGGGTGTCGATTATCAGATTATATCCGTTTACCGAATACTCCCCGTCGGAAATATAGCTGTTTATCTTTTTTTCGGAACTTGCCTTTCCGTCCTTTATTTCAATATCTAACTTGGAAAAGCCGTTTGAAATAAACTGTTTATAGCTCTCCGCGCCGTCGTATCTTGCGGCGAAAGGCGCGACGTCCGCGCCGTAATAGCCGAAAAGGAAAAATATAAACGACAGCAACAGGGCAAGCGCAATTGAAGAAAAACCGCGTTTTACCGCTTCGGTCGCGATTTTGTCCGAAAAAAAAGATAATCCGAAAAATTTAATCCAGCCTTTCATTTTAACCTTTTACGTCTCCGATAATCGTCAGTTGCCGAATTCCCTGCCCATTATCGCAAGCTCGGTCTGCCTGTCGAACAAATGTATACGCTTTTCGTCTAATACGATCTTTACGGTATCGCCCTGCATATAATCGTTGCGCTCGTTTATGCAGACTATACTGTCCGCGCTTTCCGGCGTTATTTTTACGAACATCTGCGTCGTGTTGCCGAGTATTTCCTTTATCGTAAGAGTTGTGGTAAGTCCCTTTTCGTCAAGCCTTACGTTTTCGCCGCGGATGCCGAGAGTAACCTCGTGCTCTTCGCCGTCCAGATATTCCTCGTTGATTTTGCGCATATTAGCGAGCTCGTAATTCTGATCTTCGCCGTTAGCGAATTTTATGTTCAGCCTGCCGCCCGATTTCTTAATCTTTACGTCAAAGAAATTCATCTGAGGGGTGCCGATGACCCCCGCCACGAATTTATTTTCGGGATAGTCGAACAAATTCGTCGGGCTGTCGACCTGCTGTATTATACCCAGTTTCATTACGACTATTTTCGTACCCATAGTCATAGCTTCTATCTGGTCGTGGGTTACGTAGATGAACGTAGTCTTTAACTGGTTATGAAGTTTCACGATTTCCGAACGCATCGTGGTACGCAGTTTTGCGTCGAGGTTTGAAAGCGGTTCGTCCAGAAGCATTACTTTGGGTTCGCGGACTATCGCGCGGCCGAGCGCTATGCGCTGTCTTTGCCCGCCCGACATAGCCTTCGGCTTAATATCCAGAAGCTCGCTTACGCCGAGAATTTCCGCCGCCCATTTTACCTTTTTTTCAATTTCCTCTTTGGGAATGTGAACGTATGTATAAGCCTGTACGGGAGTCGCCGTATAGTATTCGAGGTCGCGCTCCAACTTCTTTCTTCTCTCTTTCAAAGCGAGCTTTATGTCGCCTTCCTTAACCTCGTCAAGATTGACCTCCGCTTCCGCAGCAAGCTCTTCCGCAATCTTCCACGCGGCGGCTATTACGTCTTCGCCCTTCCCCGCATATCTGAGCTTTATAACTTTTATTGCGCTCTTCTGCGCGGAAAGCACTTTCCCGACCTTATCGGAAATTTGCTTTTCCGCTTCCGCATATTTTGCGTTTACCGTTTTAACCTCTTCGGGTTGCTTATCTTTGAGCGCTTCTTTCTTTTCATCGAGCATTACGTAATATTCGTTTTTCAGAACGCGCAGTCTGCGTTTGAAAACAACTTCCGTATCGCTCTGTTCCGCATAACACAGATCGGCGATTACCGTCTTTAACCCGTTTTTGATTTCCCTTATTTTCTTTTTGTCTATTATTTTTACGGGATTGCCGTTTTCATCCTTCTTTTCTACGGGCACCTTGCGCATTTTCAATCCGAAAGAAATGTTTTCGCCCGCCGTCATATGCGGATAAAGCGCGTAGTTCTGGAAAACCATTGCGATATCCCTGTCTTTGGGTTCGACGTCGTTCACAAGCCTGTCGCCGAGATACAGGTCGCCCGCGGTAATGTCTTCAAGCCCCGCAACCATTCTGAGCGTAGTCGATTTGCCGCAGCCGGAAGGTCCGACAAAGACTACAAACTCGCCGTCTTCGATTTCAAGATTAAAATCTTTAACGGCAAGAAAGTCGCCGGTGCGTTTTTGCGACGTGTCGCCCTTCTTCTTTTTCTTTGCTTTTTCCTTGCTTTGATAGACCTTGTAAATGTGTCTTAACGATAATCCTGCCATTATCCTCTCCCTTATACCCGTCAGGGTTTTTTATATAAAAATTTCTATCGGGAATACTTCACGGACAATCTTACTGTCGCCGTTTTCAACTTTATTGAGAAGTATCTGCCCGCAGCGTTTCGAAATCGATTCGAGGTTTCCGCCCACGCTCTTTACCGTCCTCGAATAAGGCAAATATTTGGAAATTCCGTCAACGCCGTAAATTTCACCCTTGAAACCGCCCTCGTCGTCGTATGCTTTAAGCATTACGGTAGCTATTTCGTCATTGAAACAGAAGAT
>DOCD01000023.1:3496-4516 GCA_003503945.1 Clostridiales bacterium
TATTTCGTCATTGAAACAGAAGATAAAATCATTTCCGTTATTCACTATCTGATTTTTGATGCAATCGACACCGGTATTCGGGTTTTCATAATTGAAACGATAGATATCGCAAGCGATACCGGATTCCGACAAAGCCTCGATAAAGCTGTCTCTTCTGCCCGTATTCAACTCACATTCGGGACCGTTTATGTAACAGGGACGTACCGCGCCGCAGCGTATCGCCTCCTGCGCGACCAACTTCCCGCAACGGTAATCGTCGGAATACACCGCACTTATGCGTTCGTCGCGCGGTTTACTGCCGCACTGTAAAACGGGGATTTCATACTGCTCGCAATAATCTATCGCGCTCTTATCCAGATCGATAAACGTGAGTATACCGCACGCTCCGCTCTGCATACAGCGCACTATCGCCTCGGTTGCCAAATCGCCCTGTTTATTGACGATTATAAGAGGATGATAATTCATTTCAGTAAGATAGTTGAAAACAAAATCAAGACTTATAGAGAAAAACGGATTGCTCAGCGACGAAATAACGACCGCTATTATGTTCGATTTCTTCGTTCGCATAAAACTTGCCACCTTGTTCGGCTGATACCCCATCTCCTCTGCGACCGATTTAACCCTCTTTTTTGTTTCCGTACCTATATCCGAGCAGTCTCTGAGTGCGCGGCTTATCGTGTTGACAGATAATCCCAGGCGCTCGGCTATATCGCTTAAAGTCGTTACTTTTACGCCCTGCATAGTATATCCTCCCGTTTTGTCGGCACGCCGACCGTCAAACAGTTAATGTTTTTGCCGGTAGTTCTTACTAACGGCAGACGAGAAGGCGCCTTCTCGTAATCGTTGAAATTTTAATTCGGGACTACTCCCGCTTTGTCGATTTTTATTCTAACATACATTAACGTTAATGTAAATATTTTTTTAAAAATTTTATTAAAAAACTTTTTTATTGTTAATTTTGTTGCTATTTATCAAAAATCGGCGATTTTATCGTGATATTTAGTTAATCAACCAAATTGT
>DOCD01000104.1:0-9882 GCA_003503945.1 Clostridiales bacterium
CTGCCTTTCTTTGCGCGACCATAAGGGCAAACTTATTATATAGTCGCGCAAATTCAATCCGCTGAGGCAAAAGTCAATGTTGAAACGCTTATTTTACATCGCTTGCAAAATTCTTTTTTCGTTAAATTGTTTTTTTCAATAAACTCCGTAATCAGCTCGGTTTTGATTTTAATTGCCATATTATAACTCCTATTTTTTACTCACATAAAAATTATACTAATAATAATTTGCGTTGTGTTTAAAAACGGCTAAAAGCCGTATGGCAATCATGCACAAAATTAAATGCGGCAATGCCTGTGCATTGCCGCTGTTTTTTAGTAACGCTTGAATTTACTCGTATTCGTCGTAGCTTCTTCTGTCGGGCGGGTACGGCGGACAAGGGGGCGGGCACGGCGGGCGCTGGGGCGGGCAGTTCGGTCGGCCGTCCTGCGGCGGCTTCGGGGACTTGTCGTGCGGTTTGTCGCCGCCCAGCTTAACAAGCACCGTGTCCTCGCCTATTTTGGTTATGTCGCAAACGGGAATAAAGACGTCCTGTCTGCCGAATTTGAAACCTCTGCAACCCGTCACCGTTATGCCCGTAAAACGGTTTTCGGGCCAGGTGAACGAGGCGTCGCACACTTTGCCGAGATTTTTGCCGTCGTTTAAATTTATAACTTCCTTTTGTTTTAGTTGCGTAAAGGTAAACTCCATATAAAAATATATGCGGCAGGCAATAAATAATTGCCTGCCGCACGCATTTTTTAAAGCACAACTTCCATCTTTATCACCTGAATGATTATCATAAGCGGGTTATGTTCATAGAACCAGTCAAGCTTTAATTTACTGCCCGCGATAGCGTCGGTTACGGTGGTTGCGGTCGTTCCGCCTATAAGATTGATTACCCAGAACGCAACGAGCATAAACAGCAGCGTTACCGCCGCAAAGAAAATTACGCCGAAAATCCTGTCTATGAAGCTTATAACGACGTTATCTATATCCGCAATTGCAAGAACGATTTTTACGATTATAAGGCGCAGGATAAGTACAATGATAAACAGCGCGATATAGTAAACTATCAAATCTATTCTGATAGAAATCAGGATATCGCAGAAAGTGTTTTTGCCCGTCAGCGCGGTAATGAATTTTCCGAGAAGGTCCTGTATGAACCCTATTTTATATATCGGCCCGCCGAGCGTATAGCAGACGATAATCGCGATAATTATGCCGAAAAATCCGCTTGTGAAAAAGCGCAAGCCGCGTGCAAAACCGACCCATATGCCGATTAAACAGAAAAACGCGAGTATGCCAACGACAATCCAGTCGGCAAGAAGCATATATATCGACCTCCTTAATTTTTATTTACCCTGAAATTGTTGACGGGTTTTTTAAAAAATATACGCCGTCAACGCGGAAAAAGCGGCGAGCTTTCGATTTTTTTGCCCTCCGCCGCTTTTAAGTTATAAAGCGAATATTAAATGAGCTTGTCAAGCTCTGCCATAAGCTCGTGCATATGCGAACGCTCGTTTTCAATCTGCACGGTGAACTGGTTGAAATACTCGATATCCGCATCGGCGGGCGTGGTATGATTTAACAGCGCGTAAACCAGAGCAGCCTGAGAGCGCGTGCGTTTCTGTTCGAGAACAGCTATCTTTTTGCGGCTGGCGTTAATCGCTTTCTTTAACTTAGACTTCTGTAACATACGTATATCTCCTTATTTACGTATAAACGTATACGTTTTTAAATAAATTATCGATTAAATAGAACTATTTAAAGCATCTGAATACACGCCATAGTCAGCGCGTAATCTTTCTTTACCTTTTTGAACAGCGCGTCGACGTCGTCGCCGAACGCCTGCTTGCCGCGCAAAGCCTCCGTAAGGTTGCTCGCGGAGTAAGCAAGTCCCGTTATCGACATATTTTTGCATACGCCCTTCAAAGTGTGCGCGGCGCGGAAGGCCTCCTCCACGTCCTTCGCCTCGATTGCGTTGCACAGCGTCGCAAAACTCGTATCCGACAAAACTTTAAGCAAAAACTTTTTAATTCGTTCGTCCGTGCGCAAGCGACTCAACACGTCGTCATAGTCGCCTTTCATAACTTCATAACATTCTTTAACCGTCATTTAAACCTCCTGCCGCATATACGGCGTAAACGCCCGCAACAGAATATATCGTATATATGATAATATATAAACGCGAATTTGTCAACACAAATTTCAAAATTTATATTTTACACCTTTTTCCTAACAAAAAAACGCCCGCTCCGCGGACGCTTTTTGTTTAGGATATGCAGCTCTTTATTTGTTTTAAGGCAGTTTTTTCGAGGCGGGATACCTGAGCCTGCGATATACCGACCTCCTGCGAAATTTCCGTCTGGGTTTTCCCCTCGAAGTACCTTAAAAACAGTATCTTCTTTTCGCGCCCTTCGAGGCGGGATATCGCGTCGTACAGCGCCGCCTTTTCCGTCCACACCTCGTCGTTGTTCTTCGTATCGAAAATCTGGTCCATTAATAAAAGCGTGTCGCCCGATTTGTTGTATACTGGCTCGTATAACGACACGGGGTCGGAAATCGCGTCCAGCGCGTACGCCACCTCGGATACGGCGATGTTCATTTCCTTTGCGATTTTGTCGTAGGTTACATCCTCGTCGTCCACTTCCAGCTTTTCGCGCACCTTCAACACCTGATACGCGGTGTCGCGTATGCTTCTCGAAACGCGCAGGGAGTTTCCGTCCCTTAAATACCTCTTGATTTCCCCCAGAATCATGGGCACGGCGTACGTCGAAAACTTGACGCCGACCGAAATATCGAAGTTGTCGATTGCCTTGATAAGCCCGACGCAGCCCGCCTGAAACACGTCGTCGGCGTTGGCGTTTTTTGCCCAGAACCTTCTCACAAGCGATAAAACCAGCCTTAAATTGCCCGTTATGAACCGTTCGCGCGCAGCCTCGTCGCCGTTTTTGAGGGCGAGCATAAGCTCCTCCTGCTCCTTTGACGACAAAAGCGGCAACCCCGAAGTATCCACCCCGCATATAACAACTTTTTGTAACATAATGCTCCTCCTATAAGATTATGTACAAAAAGTCTGACTAAGCTAAATTTTCTTGGATATGTCCTTTTTAAGCTTCGAAATGATTTTCTTTTCGAGCCTCGATATGTAGCTTTGAGAAATGCCCAACGCGTCGGCGACGTCTTTTTGGGTCATTTCCTCCCCGCCGTCGAGGGCGAACCGCATTTTCATAATTCGCTGCTCCCTTGCCGAAAGCTTCGAAAGCGAAGCGCGAAGAAGCTCCCTTTCGACCCCGCCCTCAATATCCGAATACACCGAATCCGCGTCGGTGCCCATTACGTCGGACAATAAAAGCTCGTTGCCCTCCCAGTCGGTGTTGAGCGGCTCGTCGAAGCTTACCTCCTGTTTGAGCCGCGACATACGCCTTAAATACATAAGTATTTCATTTTCTATGCACCTCGACGCGTACGTGGCGAGCTTGATATTCTTTTCCGATTTGAACGAATTTATAGCCTTGATGAGCCCTATCGTGCCGACCGACACCAAATCGTCGCCGTCCACACCCGAGCCCTCGAACTTTTTGGCTATGTACACTACAAGGCGCAGGTTATGCTCGACGAGCTCGCTTTTAGCCTGTTCGTCGCCGTTTTCGAGGCGGGAGATTTTGTCGCTTTCCTCCTCCTGCGAAAAGGGCAAGGGCAAAGCTTCCGTTCCGCAGATATAGTCGAGCGTGTTTTTGCCGAAAATCAAAGATAATATGTGCTTAATTTTATCGAACATTCAGTCCTCCAACAAATCGGGATTGAGCACCGCCCCGCCCGAGGCGTACGGGCTTATCCCTATCATTACGTTCTCTACCGTATCGGTTTTTTCCCCGTCGCTTATCTCTATTTTTTCGGCAGTGAATACTTTGAGTTTTTTACTTCCCGCAACAGTATGTATTTTTACCTGTTCTTTTATACCCGTAGGGTCGATAATTTTTACCGCGCCCGAAAGGGGAATTACGCTTACCGGCACGCCGTGAAAGCTCACTTTGTTGCCGCTGTCGAAAAAGCCCTGAATTTCAAGCTTTCTCCCGCCGTTGAAAATAACGCAGGATACCGTCTGTTTTTTTGTTTTTTTCAGCCTGTCCGCAAGCTTGCGCGCAAAAATAACCGCAATAAGCGCCGCGAACAGCGGTATACCTACGGGCACCGACGACAAAAGATAGCCCTCGCCCGACTTATAGTCGAGCCCCGCGAGCGAGAACGCCGCGATAAGCCCGCCGCCGACGGCGAACGTGAAAGCTAAAAAAGCCGCCGTCATTTTAAAATATGCTTTAAAACCTTTAAACTTGCCGCCTGCAAGACAAATTATCGGACAAGATATGATTTTTACCGCAATCGCCCATAACCCTTTAAGAGCGAACAGCGGAAAAACCACGGCGAAGCACGCGCCCAGCGCCGAAGCCGCCGCAACCCGAGCCGTACGCGCGGGGTTTTTTGCGACGAGCTTCGCGCAGTACAGCAAAGTGAAATCCATACAAAAATTTTCGGCAAGCGCAAGTTCCACGTAAACCTGCATTGTAAAAGGTATTATAACGGAGCAAATAATGCAAAACAAATAAAATATTGTGGTTTTTTGCCGAATAAAGTCAGTTGCTTTTCACGCTTGACAAAGCCCGTAAGCCGTGATATACTTACTATGCTTAATACTTTGAATATGGGGGTACTCCCCCTGCATTTTCCGTATCTTTTGTTTTATATACGGAATATTTATTGCGTATATTGCGTACAAAAAGCTTACGCAATTTTTTCCGTATAAGAAAACAAAAAATGTGCAAACTTCTTTTGAGAATAGTACGGCATAGCTGTACCCGTTATGTTTCAAAAGTAGTTTGTGATTAATAATGGAAATTTTAATTTATTTTGTGTTAATGTGCAATACGGAAACATTCAAAGTATTAAGCAACTGTTGAGGGTACTGTATGCGGGCAACCTTTGACGGTTGCCCTTATTTTTTTAAGTTCACAAAATTATTGCGCTATTCTGCGCGCAATAATTTCCGTGATTTGAGAGGCGCTGCCTCTCGCTCCGTAATTTTAAGGGCGAACAATTATATAATTACGTCGCTTCACTCTGCCGAGGCGAAAGTTTTCGCAAATCGGGTTGCGCTGCGGAAAAGCGCAGTTTTCCTTGCGCCGTCAATTATTTAATGACTGTCCGCAAAATCAAAATTTGGAGGCAAAAAATATGAAGAAAAAACTACTTGTTGCCATTTTGGCACTAACTGCGGCTTTCGGCTGCGCATTCGGGCTTGCCGCCTGCGGCGAAAATAGCGAAACCGGCAATAACGGCAACCAACAAGAAAAGCCCACACACACCCATACATACACGGAGAGTGTGATTGCCCCTACCTGTACGGAGCGCGGTTATACTCTGCATACCTGCGATTGCGGAGAGACTTATAAAGATAATTATACCGACGCGCTTGGGCACAAATTCGAAAATTACGTTTCAGACGGAAATGCAACCTGTACGCAGGACGGCACAAAAACTGCGAAATGCGAGCGCTGCGATAAAACGGATACCATGACCGAAGAAAACACTGCAAGACACAATTTTGTAGACGGTAAATGCACGCAATGCGATACTCCGTATTTCAGCGAGGGATTAAAATTTGAAGTTTACGACGATTATGCCGCTGTTACAGGTATAGGTAGTGCGGATATAGACAACGTAGTTATCCCGTCAACATATAACGGTAAACCCGTAACTAAAATAGAGGACAGAGCTTTTGATACTTCAACTAATTTAGGCATGGGGTTAATAAAATGCACTGTCCCCGATAGTATAACCGTTATAGGCGAAAGCGCGTTTGAATATAATACTTATTTAAAAGAAATAAATATCGGCAACGGCGTAACATTTATCGGCAAAAATGCTTTCAGAGATTGCAAAGTACTGTCCACGGTAAATATGGGGAATAATGTTGCCGAATTAGGTAATTCCGTATTTACCGGTTGCATTGCCCTTACCGAAATAGTTTTACCTGAAACGATTACGAAAATAGGTACTTATGCGTTTAGCAGTTGCAGTAAACTTTCCAAAATAAACATACCCGACAACGTTACTGAAATAAGTGATTTTACTTTTTACAAATGTGAAAAGCTTAACTCTGTCACTTTCGGAAGCGGCATAACTAAAATAGGTAATAGCGCATTTTATAACTGTATAAAGCTTAATGAAATAATAATTCCCGAAAGTTGTACACAAATAGGTGAAACCGCATTTTACTACTGTAACGCAATAAGTAGTTTAACGATACCGGAAAATATTACCTCAATAGGAAAACATGCATTTATAGAATGCGATAATATTACAACGGTAAATTGGAATGCGATAAATTGCACGATTTTAGCAGAACGCATTTTTGACGCAGGTAATTTAGCTACGGTAACCGTCGGAAATAACGTTAATACTATTCCCGACAATTTATTTAGTAACTGCAGTAATATCAGTAGTTTAACTATCGGCAATAACGTTACTTCAATCGGTAACCGTGCTTTCAGTGGTTGTGCGGAACTTAAAAACTTTATAATTCCCGATACCGTCACTTCTATAGGTAATCATGCCTTTTCAAATTGTATATCTTTAACACAAATAAACATTCCTAATAACGTAACTTCAATAGGCTCATACGCTTTCTTCTATTGTAATAAAATAACTAACGTCAATATTCCCGACGGTGTTACAGATGTCGGAAGAAACGCCTTTGAAGGTATTGACGCACTGACAACCTTAACAATAGGTAAAAATGTTAAAAATTTAGGCGAGTTTGCCGTTAAAAATTGCTATAACCTTACAACAGTTTATTGGAACGCCAAAAGTTGCACAATGACAGGTTCTGTTTTCGACGGTTGCGAAAGCTTAAAAACGGTTATCCTTGGAGAAGAAGTAACAGCTTTACCGAATTATGCTTTCAAAAGATGCGTTGGGTTAACCGATATAAATCTTAACGATACAATTATAAAAATCGGTAAAGAGGCATTCTACGGTTGCAGCTCATTGACCGAAATTATTATACCCACCAACGTGAAAGTTATTGACGAATATACTTTTTACGGATGCAACTCGCTTACAAACGTAACAATATCAGACAACGTGACAAATATTACAAATTCAGCTTTTGCCAACTGCACAAAGCTTTCAAGTATTACTATTCCGCAAAAAGTTACATCTATAGGGCAAAACGCGTTTTACGGCTGCACTTCTCTCACAACAGTAAATTGGAATGCTATCAACTGCAAATACACAACAGGCGACGCATATTACGCTTTCAGCGATTGCACAAGCCTTAAAACCGTCATCTTCGGTGACACAGTTACCAATATTCCCAGTTATTTGTTCAAAAACGCAAATTCTTTAACGGATATTTCAATCAGTGAAAGTGTAACTATTATCGGTCAAGAAGCGTTTTTTAATTGTAACTCACTGATAACTATTACAATACCTAAAAACGTAATGCAAATTGATAGCAGAGCATTCGGTTTTTGCGACAACCTTACAACAGTATATTGGAACGCAACCAACTGCAAACAGGCAGGCATGCACAATAATACAGCTTTTCAGGCTTGTAAAAATCTTAAAAAAATAATTTTTGACGAAAACGTCAAATACATTCCTATGTATGCTTTTAACTATTGCGATAACCTAACGGATATTGCAATACCTGAAAACGTAACCGAAATAGGGCAATATGCCTTCTGGAATTGCCGTTCCCTCAATGAGATTACATTTAACGGAACTACAGAACAATGGAGATCATTAAAAAAAGGTTTTAGTTGGTATTCCGCAACAGGAATATTCACAGTCCACTGCTCTGACGGAGATATAATAGTAAACAGTTAAACTGTAAATATAATTAGGGGGCGAAATTTTCGCCCCCTCCTCCTTTTTTATAATTTTATCCGTTTATTGACAATTTTGGCTGAATATGTTAAAATTGAAAATGTAATAATATTTTACGGATAAGCTTATGAAAAATCAACACGACTCGAATTTAATCGAACAGCTTTTATCGCTCGTGAGTATGCAGGAGGACGGTTCTTTTTCCGTCGACGGCGTATCGGAAACTGCGGTACAGATAAAGAAGTTTATCGACGAAATCCCCGGCGGATTTCTTATCTATCAGGCGGACGGCGACGAACGGCTTATTTTCGCGAATAAGGAGCTTTTGCGAATATTCCGCTGCGAAACCTTTTCCGAGTTCAAAGCTCTTACGGGCGATTCGTTTAAAGGGCTCGTCTACGGCGAGGACCTCGAGGAAGTCGAAGAGAGCATAAAAAAGCAAATTCGGGAAAGTCAGGACGATCTGGACTACGTCGAGTACCGCATAGTCGCAAAGGACGGCGCAATCCGCTGGGTGGAAGATTACGGTCACTTTATAAAAAGCGACTCCATAGGCGACATATTCTACGTGTTTATCACCGACGCGACCGAAAAGATAACCCGCCGCGAACGCGAGCATCTGCAACGTCTCGAAGTAATAGAGGGGCTGAGCGTGAACTACGCTTCGATACTGTACGCCTCGCTCGATAAAAACAGCGTGCTCGCCTACCGCCTCAGCACGAGGCTTGTAAAACAGTTCGGCAAAATTTTACAGGAACGCAAATTCGACGAGTTCGTAAAAGAATACGTGAACGTCTGGGTTCACCCCGACGACCGCGCGGCGGTAGAGCAAAAGCTCGCAATCGATTATATCCGCGAAACGCTCGGCGCGGAAAAGACATATTACCTTAATTTCAGATGTATCCAGAACAACGAAACGCAGTACCTGCAATTAAGGCTCGTCAACGTCGGGCAGGGCGAAGGCGTGTCGCAGGTGGTGCTCGGGTTCAGAAATATAGACGAAGAAGTTTTACAGGAAATGAAGCAGAAAAAGCTTCTCGAAAACGCGCTCAACAACGCGAAGCTTTCCTACGTGGCGAAAAACACCTTTCTTTCGAATATGTCGCACGATATGCGCACTCCGCTGAACGCGATATTCGGCTACGCCGCGCTCGCAAAAAAGAACGTAAAAGACGCTGAGCTTACGCAGTCCTACCTCGACAAGATAGAAACCGCAGGCAGGTCGATACTCAACCTCGTAGACAGGGTGCTCGAGCTTTCCTATATGGAGTCGCAGGATTTCCAGATAACCGAAATACCTTGCAATCTTCACGACCTCGTGCAGCAGGTTTACCGCACCGCGCTCGACGAGGCTTCCGCAAAGGATATCTCGATATCCCTCCACTCCTCGGCGTTAAAGCACGGCGACGTGTACGCCGACAGGGATAAGCTCAAACAGGTGCTAGACAGAATTGTGGGCAACGCCGTCAAATATACCAAAAACGGCGGGCGCGTGGATATTGAAGTAACCGAAGAGCGTTCCGCAGCGGAAGATTTCGCTTCGTTTCTGTTCACCGTAACCGATAACGGAATAGGCATAGACGACCAGTTCATAGATAAGATTTTCGAGCCGTTCGAAAGGGTGAACAACACCACCTTAAGCGGCGTTTACGGCACCGGGCTGGGGCTTACCATTGCAAAACACCTTACCGAATTTATGGGCGGCAGCATAGCGGCGAAAAGCAAAAAGGACGAAGGAAGCAAGTTCACCGTAAAAATAAACCTCAGGCTGCAGAATACGGGAGAAGCCGCCACCGACACGAAAAAGATTTTGGCTTACCTTAAAGGCAAGAAGGTGCTGCTCGTCGAGGACAACGAAATTAACCTCGAAATAGAAACCGAAATGTTGCAGGATCTGGGCATAGAAATAGAACCCGCCGAAAACGGACAAATTGCCGTGGATAAAATGTCGGAAGCGAAGCCCGACGAATACGTCTGCGTGCTGATGGATATACAGATGCCGGTTATGGA
>DOCD01000104.1:10152-10408 GCA_003503945.1 Clostridiales bacterium
GGATATACAGATGCCGGTTATGGACGGAAGGCAAGCGGCAATGCTGATACGCAAGCTGCCGCCCCCCGTCGCCGACACGCCGATTATCGCGCTTTCCGCAAACGCATTCGAAAACGACAAACGGCTTTCGCTGGACGCGGGCATGAACGACCATATAACCAAGCCGCTGGATATAACCGCGCTTTTGAAATCGCTTGCAAAGGCGCTTAAAACAAATTAAATACAAAATAATGCGACCGAGGGCAAAATATTGCCC
>DOCD01000027.1:0-3391 GCA_003503945.1 Clostridiales bacterium
TTCGGCTAAAGCGACGACAACCGCGGCTAAGAAACCCGCCTCTACTAAAACGGCAACGACAGCGACGAAAGCTACACCCGCAAAGTCAGCGGCAACCGCGAAAAAGCCTGCGGCTCCGAAAAAGCCCGCTGCGGTGAAAGTCCCCGAAGAAACGGAAAATGAAGTCGTAACCGCCGAAGCGGCGGCGACGGTATTGCCGCCCGAACAGCCGGAAGCGCGCGAAAGCATTGAAAGCGTAGAAAGCGTTGAAGAAGTGAAGTTTGCCGATATTACGCCCCCCGCGGATACGGAAGACAAATTCTCTTCCTTCGACGACGCGGAAGAAGCGGCAAAGGAGCAGGAGGCACGCGACAAAAAGGCGGAAGCCGACCTGTCGCTCCCGCCCGACCCCGAAGCGCTTTTGGAAGTAAGGCATCTTAAAAAATATTTCACTTTAAGCAAAACTATTCTCGGCAAGCCGAAATCGGTGCTTCGCGCCGTGGACGACGTTTCGTTCAAGCTCAAAGCGGGCGAAACTCTGGGTATCGTCGGCGAATCCGGTTGCGGAAAAACCACTCTCGGAAGGACGATTTTGAAATTGCATCAGCCCACAAGCGGACAAGTTTTCTTCGAGGGAACGGATATCGCGAAATTCAAGCCCTCGCAGATGCGCAAGCTCCGCACGAAGATGCAGATAATCTTTCAGGACCCTTATTCGTCGCTGCCTCCGCGCAGTACGGTCGGCGGAATACTTTCCGAGCCCGTAAAGGTGCATAAAATCGTTCCGAAAGAGCAAATTAAAGATTACGTCCTCGATATAATGGAAAAGTGCGGTTTGAGGGATTACTATTACGAAAGATACCCTCACGAGTTTTCGGGCGGACAGCGCCAGCGTATATGTATCGCCCGCGCGCTCACGGTAAATCCTCGCCTCGTCGTCTGCGACGAGCCGGTATCCGCGCTCGACGTATCCATTCAGGCGCAGATAATAAACCTTCTAAAAAACCTGCAAAAAACGATGGGCTTTACCTACCTGTTTATTTCGCACGACCTCTCGGTCGTAAGGCACATTTCCGACAGGATAGGCGTTATGTACCTCGGCACTATGGTTGAGTTCGGCGACAAGGACAGGATTTTCGAAAACCCTCTGCATCCCTATACGCAGACGCTGTTTTCGGCAGTACCCAACCCCAATCCCGACGAAAAGATGAACAGGATAGTGCTCAACGGCGATATTCCTTCGCCCGCAAATCCGCCGAAGGGCTGCAAATTTCATACCCGCTGCCCCAGAGCGCAGGAGGTGTGCAAGCATATCGCGCCCGTCTATAAGGAGTACGAGCCGGGTCATTTTGCGGCGTGCCACTGTTATTCGCAGGAAACCGATTGACCAGTATGAGTAAAAAGAAAAACAAGAAGAAAGAGGAAAAGCAGAAAATCACTTATATCGACGATAATTCGACTATCGTCGATATGAGCGGTACGAAAAATCAGCCCAAAAGGAGCAAAGCGACCTTTAAGGAAAAGGCGCGCACGTATTTTTCCACCGTCAAAAAAATGATTTTGCCCATGCTTGCAACCCTTCTTGCTTTCACCGTGGTATACATTATTTTTATGTTCGCCGCATCAAAATTTTAATATATAAAAAACGCTCCGTAATGCGCTACGGGGCGTTTTTTATGCCGCCGAATTTAAAATTTTTTTAAAATATATGCGTATTGCTGTTGAATTAATTTTTTCGGTGTGTTATAATTTTAATAGTTAAAAATATAGCGGTTTAAACCGCAAATAAATCGGAGGAAAACGTAATGCATTATTCAAAAGACATTGAAAATATGATTTGCGTTGCAAAGGGCGTGTCCGGCAGATTCGAGCACGGTCCCGCACCCATTCCCGAAGAGGGCTTATGGATAAAAGCAAAGGAAATCAAAGATATCAAGGGTCTTACTCACGGTATCGGTTGGTGCGCACCGCAGCAAGGCGCGTGCAAGCTGACTTTGAACGTCAAAGACGGTATTATTCAGGAGTGCCTTGTTGAAACCATAGGTTGTTCCGGTATGACACACTCGGCGGCTATGGCGGCGGAAATCCTGCCCCACAAGACAATTTTGGAAGCGCTTAATACCGACCTTGTCTGCGACGCAATAAATACGGCAATGCGCGAGCTGTTCCTGCAAATAGTATACGGCAGAACGCAGTCGGCTTTCTCGGAGGACGGGCTTCCCATAGGTGCGGGGCTCGAAGACTTGGGCAAAGGGCTTCGCTCGCAGGTCGGCACTATGTACGGTACCGCGCTCAAAGGCGTAAGATATCTCGAAATGGCGGAGGGCTACGTTATTTCCCTCGCGCTCGATAAAAACAACGAGGTTTGCGGCTACAAGTTCGTTTCTCTCGGCAAAATGACCGACTTCATCAAGAAAGGACTTACCCCCAACGAAGCTTACGAAAAATCGATAGGCACTTACGGCAGATATTCCGCCGAGCAGGGTGCGGTTAAACATATCGACCCCAGAACCGATAAGGAGGTTGACTGATTATGGCACTTTTCGAAAGTTATGAAAGAAGAGAAAGCAAAATTCTCGGCGTACTCAAAGAGTACGGCATTAAAAATATAGAGCAATGCCGCGATATCTGCCTTGAAAAGGGTATAGACGTAGATAAAATCGTACGCGGCACGCAGCCTATTTGCTTTGAAAACGCAGTCTGGGCATATACGGTAGGCGCGGCAATCGCAATCAAAAAGGGCTGCAAAAGGGCTGCCGACGCGGCTGCAGCAATCGGTATCGGGCTTCAGAGCTTTTGTATCCCCGGTTCGGTTGCGGAAAACAGAAAAGTAGGACTGGGTCACGGTAACCTCGGTGCAATGCTTCTTTCCGAAGAAACCGATTGCTTCTGCTTCCTTGCCGGCCACGAATCCTTCGCGGCTGCAGAGGGCGCAATCAAAATCGCGGAAAACGCAAACAAAGTAAGGGTTAAGCCTTTGAGGGTTATCTTAAACGGTCTCGGCAAAGACGCGGCTTATATCATTTCGAGGATTAACGGCTTCACCTATTGCAGGACAGAGTTCGACCCCTACACCGAAGAGGTGAAAGTCGTCGACAGCGTTGCCTTCTCTGAGGGCGCAAGGGCAAAAGTTAAGTGCTACGGCGCGGATAACGTGCCCGAAGGCGTTGCAATTATGAAAATGGAACACGTTTCCGTTTCGATTACGGGCAACTCGACCAACCCTACGCGCTTCCAGCACCCCGTTGCAGGCACGTATAAGAAGTGGTGCAACGAAAACGGAGTTAAATATTTCTCGGTTGCAAGCGGCGGCGGTACGGGCAGAACGCTTCACCCCGACAATATGGCGGCGGGACCTTCCTCGTACGGCATGACCGATACCATGGGTCGTATGCACTCCGACGCGCAGTTC
>DOCD01000027.1:3712-3895 GCA_003503945.1 Clostridiales bacterium
GCACTCCGACGCGCAGTTCGCGGGGTCATCGTCCGTTCCCGCTCATGTTGAAATGATGGGCTTGATAGGTATGGGCAACAACCCTATGGTAGGCGCAACGGTTGCAGTCGCGGTCGCCGTGCAGGAAGCTATGACGAAGTAAAATTAAAACTGAAATAAAAAATCGGCTTTTTAATAAAGCCG
>DOCD01000027.1:4145-5912 GCA_003503945.1 Clostridiales bacterium
AAATCGGCTTTTTAATAAAGCCGATTTTTTTCAATTTTGCTTATTAATACTTTCTTTATCGATATGCGGGTATCTGTAAAGCCCGTCCGATTTAAGATTTACTTTCCTCAAATCGACGGAATTTATGCGGTGGTTGCCGTACGTTGTGTAGTAGTAAATTCCGTCGCTTGCATTGCAACATGAAGTATAAACGGTAATTTCATATTTGTTTCCGTCCAGACGGTTGCAGCCGCGCGTCTGTGAAACGCTGCCGAGTATGTGGAAAAACTGGTTTACGCTCTGTTCCTCCGATTTCCCCGAAACCGAATTGAGTTTCGTGAAAACAGCCCGCACAAAACGCGACTGCGAGGAGAGGTCGCCGGGAAGCCCAACAGCGCCCAGCCCTTTCGTGTAGTTTTTGAGTTCGAGCTTTGAAGAAAACGTATTTTCAGGCTGTTCGGGCGAAAGATTAATATAGTTATTCAGATTGAACGTTTGAATATCGAAAGGCGGGTTGTTGGTCAAAACTCCCGCGGCGTTATCGTAAATTTTAACCCCGTCTTCGACACACTCCAAGGTGACGCATTTATTCTTGTCCGCTATTATCCAGTGCAGGTCGGCAAGAGGCAATTCGGAACTGTACGAAGTATCGGTGATATTGATTTTACTTATAAGCTTTACTGCTTCGTCGGTATCCGAGCAATTACCGAGTATAAAGGGGATAAGCTCGAATTGCGCGATATTGATTTTGCTTTTTATAACTTTATTGTACTTCGCGTTTTCGGGGAAGTTCAATCCCGCCATGCTCAGCCCCGCCTCGTTTGCCGCGTCGTAATAAAGAGGAAGGGTATCGGGCACGAAAGCCGTGCCGATTATCGCATACCGTCTTTTATCGGTTGTCGTATGTCTGAGCGAAAAGGGAAAATTTTTCGGCATTATAACCACCTCTTCCGAATACGAGTATTCGAGGTCGAGCGTTCTGCCGAAATAAAAATTCTTTGTTTTATACGTGATTGCAGTACACATAGTAAGCGCCTCCGAATTAATTATTGCAAAACCGTCGTATTTTAAATACGGTATGTATAAAAAAACACAAAATTTTTTACGGTACGGCAATAAAAATGTTTATGCGCCTCGAAAAAGTATTATAATAAAGGTGTAGGTAATTTTTATGTTGTGTCAGCATTGCAAAAAAAAAGTCGCGGTTATAAATTACGTTGAAAAAGTAAACGGCAACAAGTTTGAAAGCCATTTGTGCGCCGCGTGTTACGCCGACTTGTACGGCGAGCTTAACAATAAAATAAATAACGAAATCTGGGCGGGGCTGTTCGGCTCTCCAGCGCGGCAGGAAAAGGTCTGTCCGGTTTGCGGAACTACATACGCCGACTATGAAAGGACGGGGCTTCTGGGTTGCACAAGCTGTTACGACGTATTCAAGGAGGAGCTTACTCCGTCTATACGCCGCATACAGGGCAAAGTTACGCACATAGGCAAAGTCGGGCAGAACAGCGACGCCCTAGGGCTGCACCGTCAGCTTAAAACCTTGCAGGAGCAGCTCGAAGTCGCCCTGCGCGACAAAAAATTTGCCGATGCCGACAGACTGAACAGAAAAATCGACAGTATCAAAAAAACGTTGCACGGGGGCGGGAACAATGGATAAACTTTCCGGCGGAACGGTTGTATCGACGCGTATAAGACTTGCGCGCAACCTTGAAGGGTATCCTTTTCCGTCGCACTTGCAGGGCGAAAAGCAGGCTAAAGAAATAATACGGCTCGTATCTTCGGGGC
>DOCD01000027.1:6190-8174 GCA_003503945.1 Clostridiales bacterium
CCTTTATTATATGGACGCCGTGTCGGACGAGCAGGCGGTCTGTATGATGGAAAATCATTTAATCAGCCCGCAGCTCATAAAAAACAAGCGTTTTTCCGCCGCGCTCATAAACAGCGAGGAAAACGTTTCGGTAATGATAAACGAGGAGGACCACCTCAGAGAACAGTGTATCGTAAAAGGGCTCGATTTACAGCTCGCGTACGACACTATGTCGGAAATCGACGGGCGCATAGGCGGCTCGATGAAATTTGCTTTCGACGAACAGCTCGGTTATCTTACGGCTTGTCCCACGAACCTCGGCACGGGTTTGAGGGCTTCGGTTATGTTGTTTTTGCCGGCATTGACGGTAAACGGCATTATGCCGAAGGTTTTAAGGAGTATTTCTCGGCTGGGACTGACTGTACGCGGAGTGTACGGCGAGGGCAGCGAAGCGGAGGGCTATAAATACCAGATAAGCAACGAGGTGACGCTCGGAGTAACCGAGGAAGAGATTTTATCGCAGGTAGACGAGGTCGTGAAAAAGCTTTGCCTTCTCGAAGAAGCGGAACGCCGCAATTTGATGCGCGGTTCGTCCGCGCTCGAAATTCAGGACGAGTGTCTGCGCGCTTACGGCATACTTACAAACTGCGCGAAAATTTCCACGGGTGAATTTATCAAGCTTTCGGCGAAAGTTAAGCTGGGCGCGTGTCTCGGGTACATAAACATATCGGAGGTCGGCGCAATCGACGATTTGACAGTAAAGTTAAGTCCGTCCAACATCACCGCGGCTGCGGGAAAACAGCTAACACCGTTGGAACGCGACGTTTACCGTGCGCAGTACTGCGCTAAAGCGTTCAAAAAAATGAAAGGATAAAGACTACGGATTTTTTCGTGAAAAAGTTCGTGAAGGAGGCTAATTATGGAATATATAAATAAATTTACAGATAATTTACAGCGCGTTATCGGGATTGCGGAGGAGGCGGCAAAAATATACGGCAGCAGCTATATAGGCAGCGAGCATATAATTTTTGCTATGCTCAACTGTCCCGACTGTACCGCTTATAAAATACTTAACGCATGCGAGGTAAACGAAACGCAGTACCGCGAATATTTTGCGCGCTCTATCGATAAACGCGCGAATATAAACGGGTTTACTCCGCGCACAAAGCATATGATTGAGCGCGCCTTGGAAGTGGCTATCGAAATCAACGGCGAAGATTCGCTTGCGGGCACCGAGCATATGCTGTATGCGGTTATGTCGTCAAGCGAGTGCCTTGCCATGCGTATTTTCCGCGCGAGCGGCGTAAATATAACAAAGCTTGCAAGCAAGCTCGAGCTTGTAATTAACAACGGTTCGCTGGACGATGACGACGAAGATGACGACGACCCGTTTGTCCAGCTCGGAAAGGCGTTTTTCGGCGCGGTCGCACCTAAACAGAGTAAACCGCAGGGTGAAAGAAAGGTTAAAAACGAGTCCTCGCTGGATAAGTCGGTCACGCAGTACGGCACAGACCTCACCCAAAAGGCGCGCGAGGGTAAAATCGACCCCGTTATAGGCAGAAAGAAAGAAATAGATAAAATAATTCAGGTACTTTCGCGCCGTACGAAAAATAACCCCGTACTGATAGGCGAACCCGGCGTAGGTAAGAGCGCGGTCGTCGAAGGGCTCGCTCAGGCGATAGTCAAAAACGAAGTGCCCGACCTTCTTAAAAATAAAATTGTCTTTTCGCTCGACCTCGCGGGTATGGTGGCGGGTGCGAAATACCGCGGCGACTTCGAAGAAAGGCTGAAAAACGCGATAAACAGCATAAAGAATAACGGCAACGTAATTTTATTTATCGACGAAATACATTCTATCGTCGGCGCGGGCGCAACCTCCGACGGCAATATGGACGCGGCTAATATTTTAAAGCCCATGCTTGCCCGCGGAGAATTGCAGACGATAGGCGCAACCACGCTCGAAGAGTACAGAAAGTATATCGAAAAGGACGCGGCGCTGGAGCGG
>DOCD01000027.1:8467-8678 GCA_003503945.1 Clostridiales bacterium
CAGAAAGTATATCGAAAAGGACGCTGCGCTCGAGCGCCGTTTCACGCCCGTACAGGTAGACGAACCCACCGTGGAGGACACGGTTTCCATACTTCGCGGCTTGCGCGACAAGTATGAAGCGCATCATAAAGTAGTAATTACAGACGAGGCGATTATAGCCGCGGCAACACTTTCGGCAAGATATATAACCGACAGGTTTTTGCCCGATAAG
>DOCD01000027.1:8991-9280 GCA_003503945.1 Clostridiales bacterium
GGCTATCGACCTTATCGACGAGGCGGCTTCCCGCGCAAGGATAGACAGCCTAAACAGTCCCGAGGAGGTTAAAGAGCTCGAGGAAAAGATAAAGAGGTTAAACCTCGAAAAGCAGAAAGCGGCCAAGGGCGAAAATTACTCTCAGGCGCAGAAGCTTGTAAACGAAATTAACGACTTGCACGACAGGGTCAAAAAACTCGAATCGGAGTGGAGCGGGCAGAAGTACTCCACTTCGCCTAAAATCGGCAGTGACGAAATTGCGGAAATAGTGAGCGGCTGGACGGGCGTG
>DOCD01000027.1:9587-9806 GCA_003503945.1 Clostridiales bacterium
AGTGAGCGGCTGGACGGGCGTGCCGGTAGTTAAGCTTACCGAGCAGGAAAGCGAAAAGCTTTTAAACCTTGAAAAAAATCTTCACGAACGGATTATCGGTCAGGACGAGGCGGTCAGTGCGGTTTCAAGGGCAATCCGCCGTGCGCGCGCGGGGCTGAGCGAGCCGAATAAACCTATCGGTTCATTTATCTTTGTAGGCCCTACGGGCGTCGGCAAAAC
>DOCD01000027.1:10088-11436 GCA_003503945.1 Clostridiales bacterium
AGGCCCTACGGGCGTCGGCAAAACCGACCTTGCAAAGGCGCTTGCAGAAACAATGTTCGGCGACGAGTCGCTTATGATAAGGCTGGATATGTCCGAATATATGGAAAAGCATTCGGTATCAAAACTGATAGGCGCGCCTCCCGGATATATCGGCTATGACGAGTCGAACGGCGGTCAGCTTACCGAAAAGGTGAGGAGAAAGCCTTACAGCGTAGTTCTGTTCGACGAAGTGGAAAAGGCACACCCCGACGTGTTTAACGTGCTTTTACAGATTCTCGACGACGGCAGGCTTACCGACAGCAAGGGCAGGGTGATTAATTTCAAAAATACGATAATCATAATGACCTCCAATGTCGGCGCAAGCCAGATAAAGAAGATGTCGAACTTCGGCTTCACCTCTTCCGACGACGACGGATACGATAACATGAAGGACAACATAAACGAAGCCCTGCGGGAGCAGTTCAAACCCGAATTTTTGAACAGGCTCGACGATATAATTATCTTCCGTAAGCTCACAAAAGACGAAGCCGCGCAGATTTGCCGCAAGATAATCAACGGGCTTACGTCAAGGCTTTCCGACAGACGAGTATCCCTGGAGGTTTCGGACGAGGCAATGGAAAAGCTTGTCGACGAGGGCTACAACGATATGTACGGTGCGCGTCCTTTAAAAAGGATAGTACAGAAAAGGATCGAAGACAGACTTTCCGACGAAATCCTCGCGGGGCGCGTTCTCCCCGGCGAAACGGTGCACATTACCGTAAACGACGGTGAATTTGTTTTCCGCTCCGAAAAGAAACAAACAGAATAAATTTTAAAAGCCGCCTTATTGCAGGTGGCTTTTTTATTTTTTGCCGCATATAATGGCTTTAAGGTATTAAAATGACTTTGAGCGTATGTCTTATTGTAAAAGACGAGCAGGACGTAATAGGAAGATGCCTGAATTGCGTCTGTAAATTTGCCGACGAAATCGTGGTTGTCGACACCGGCTCGACCGACGGCACGGTCGCCGAGGTGAAAAAATTTACCGACGACGTATATTTTTTTCAATGGTGCGACGATTTTTCCGCCGCAAGAAATTTTGCGTTTGAAAAAGCTACGTGCGACCTTGTAATGTGGCTGGACGCCGACGACGTTATAACCGACGATAACTGCGAAAAGCTGAACGATTTAAAAACTAATTTCGGCGATTACGATATGGCGGTATTGCCGTACGCAGCGGCGTTCGACGGCGACGTGCCGACTTTTATATATATGCGCGAACGCATTTTCAAAAGGGCGCTGAATTTCAAATTTTCGGGCGTCGTGCACGAAGCAATAACCCCGCAAGGTAAAATTCTGTATTCGGACG
>DOCD01000027.1:11733-12084 GCA_003503945.1 Clostridiales bacterium
GGACGCGACCGTCTATCATAAAAAAATGAAAGAAAACAAGCCGCTCAGAAATCTTTCCATACTGCAAAAACAGATAGCCTCCGGCATTAAGCTTGACGAAAGACAGAAATTTTATTACGGCAGAGAGCTTCTGTTCAACAAAATGTATCCGGAAAGCGCGGCGGTTATGGAAAATTTTCTTGACGGCGACGGCTGGGTTGTAAACAAAGTAGAAGCGTGCCTGAATCTCTATGCGGCGTATTCGGCGTTGGGCGATAAAAGCCGCGCGTTGGCTTCTCTGTTGCGCAGCATGACGTTTTTGCCGCCCTGCGGGCAGACGTGCTGCATCCTCGGCGAGCATTTTTTCAATTC
>DOCD01000170.1:0-3285 GCA_003503945.1 Clostridiales bacterium
AAAAAGTGTGATTTTTGCCCGCGCCGTTATTTAATTCAAAAATTCCGCCTTGTCGCATTTCGGCGTAATTAATTCATAAATTTTTCACATCACCCTGCAAATGAGGCAGGCGATTATCGTCGAGATAAATGTGGCGGTAAGCACGCAGAAAATGGGCATCGCAAGCTTTTTCACCTTTACGCCCGCAAAGTATACGGCGGATATGTAAAACACCGTTTCGGACGAGCCGAAGCATACGCACGCGCAACGCGCTACGTAGCTGTCCGCGCCGTAGCCCTTTATGATTTCGTTCAGATACGCCAGCGAACCGCTTCCCGAAAAGGGCTTTATCAGCACGAGCTTGGTAAGCTGTTCGGGTATTCCCAAAAATCCGAACACGGGCGCAAGCAGCCGCGTAAACATATCGGCAAGCCCCGAAACCTCGAAAAGCTCGCACATCATAAAAATGGCGGCAAGGCAAGGAAGGAGCGAAAGGGTGAAGTCGAACCCGTCCTTTATGCCCGCCGTAAAGCTCTTGTACACGTTCACTTTGCGCATAGCGGCGAACGCGAATACGAATATAAAAAGTACGGGGATAATCAGCGCCATATTTTATTCCCCGCAACGAACAGTAAAACGGCGGTCAGCGTCGAAATCGCCGTGCATATGAGCGACGGCAGAAAGATATCCGACGGCGAAACGCTGCCCGCGCTCGCCCTGAGCGCAATGACGGTGGTGGGCAAAATCTGTATGGAAGTCGCGTTTATGACGAACAGCAGCTTTTGCGCAAACGAGTTGTTCTTTTTTTCGAGCTCGCCTATCGCCTTTACGGCGAACGGCGTCGCCGCCCCGCCCAGCCCCAAAAGGTTGCAGGATATATTCATAGCTATCGCTTCGTCCTCCGCGCCGCCGCCCGTTTTGAAAATTTTCCTCGTCACGGGCGTGAGTCCTCGCGCAAGCCCGCGCGACAGCCCCGATTCCTCGGCAAGCCGCGACAGCCCCATCCATACGGCGTAAATGCAAAAAAGCGTAAAAGCCGTCCTCGCGGCGTTTTCCGCCCCGCCCAAAAGCGAGGTTAAAAGCCTGTCCGGCGCAAAGATGGCAAGCGCAATCATTGACGCTATCGTAACCGCGGTAAAAATTACGTTCATAAAGTATTTTTATGAATTTATTTTTGCGAATATGCGCGGCGTAACGATTTACAAGCGGGCTTAAAAGTGTTAAACTTTAATTATGGAAAATAAGAAATTTTACTTGACAACGGCAATCACCTACACGTCGGGCAAGCCACATATCGGCAACACCTACGAAAGCATTTTCGCGGACGCGATAGCGCGTTTCAAGCGCATGCAGGGCTACGACGTGTTTTTTATGACGGGCACCGACGAGCACGGGCTCAAAGTCGAGCAAAAGGCGGAGGCAAAGGGGCTTACGCCCAAACAGTTCGTGGACGGCGTCGCCGGGGAAATTAAGGGCCTTTGGGATAAAATGAACGTATCCTACGACAGGTTTATCCGCACCACCGACGAGGACCACGTTAAAACGGTTAAAAGGATTTTCGAAAAGTTCTATAAACAGGGCGATATATACAAGAGCTCGTACGAGGGAATGTATTGCACCCCGTGCGAAAGCTTCTGGACGGAAAGCCAGCTTGTAAACGGCAAGTGCCCCGACTGCGGAAGAGAGGTAAAGCCCGCTAAGGAGGAGGCGTATTTCTTCAAAATGGGCAAGTATGCGACGAGACTCGTAAAGCATATCTTAACCCACCCGAAATTCATACAGCCCGCTTCGAGAAAGAACGAAATGTTCAACAACTTTCTGCTTGCGGACGAGTTTATCGGCAAAAGCGACGAAGAGCTTTTAAAGGCTTGCGAGGATAACGCGCTTAAAACCAAATTGCAGGATTTGTGCGTTTCCCGCTCGACCTTCAAATGGGGGATAAACGTGGATTTCGACCCGCGCCACGTCGTTTACGTCTGGCTTGACGCGCTCACGAACTATATTTCGGGCATAGGCTACGACCCCGAAACCCCGTCCGAAAAGTATAAAAAATATTGGCCCGCAGACGTGCATATTCTCGGCAAGGACATAGCGCGCTTCCACACCATTTACTGGCCGATTTTCCTTATGGCGCTGGGCGAGCCGCTGCCCGAGGAAATTTTCGCGCACGCCTGGCTTATGCAGGGCGGCGACAAGATGTCGAAATCGAAGGGGAACGTGCTATACGCGGACGACCTCGCTTCGGTATTCGGCGTGGACGGCGTGCGCTACTGCGCGCTACACGAAATGCCCTACGCCGACGACGGCAGCATTACGTGGGAAATTATGTGCGACAGGAACAACTCCGACCTTGCAAACGTTTTGGGCAATCTCGTAAAACGCACCGTTTCGATGACTAATCAGTATCTGGGCGGCACGGCGGAAAGGACGGGAGAGACGGGCGAGCCCGACGAAGATTTCGAAAGCGTGATACGCGGCACTTTTCCGAAGGTCGCCGCAAAAATAGACGAATACAAGCTTGCCGACGCGCTCGACTGCCTCTGGTCGCTGTTCCGCCGCGCAAACAAATATATAGACGAAACCACCCCGTGGCTGCTTGCAAAGGACGAGGGCAAAAAGGGCAGGCTATCCGAAGTGCTGTTCAATCTGCTCGTATCGCTCGATATCGGCGCGCATATCTTAAAGCCCTTTATGCCCGAAACCTCCGCAAAAATTTTAAGGGAAATAGGCGCGAAGGAGCGCGCATTCGGAAACTACGACTGCGTCAATTCCTACACGGTAACCCAAGCGCCCGTAACGCTGTTTGAAAGAATAAAATTCGAGGATATTAAACCTATGATAGAGAAAATAGAGAGCGCCCAGCGCGCCGAAGCCGCCGCCGAGGACAAGAGCGAAGAGGTTAAAGAAAAAATCACTATCGACGATTTTGCGAAAGTGGAAATGCGCGTCGGCACGGTTATCGCGTGCGAAGCAGTCAAAAAGAGCAAGCTTCTGCACGAAACGGTAAAGGTGGGCAATAAAACCCTTTCCGTGCTTTCGGGCATAGCCAAACACTACACCGCGGAGGAAATGATAGGCAAGAAGGTTATAGTCGTTACCAATCTGCCCCCGCGCGAAATGAAAGGGCTTTTAAGCGAGGGTATGATTGTCTGCGCGGAAGCGCCCGACGGCACGCTTTCTGTCGTCAGCCCCGAAAAGGACGTACCCGACGGGAGCCTTTTGTCGTGAAGCTTATCGACGTGCACTGCCATATCAACGAAGAGGATTACGGCAGCGTTGAAAATTTAATAAATAATATCAAAGCGG
>DOCD01000170.1:3551-4279 GCA_003503945.1 Clostridiales bacterium
ATCAAAGCGGCGGGGGTTGAAAAAATAATCTCCGTCGGCTTTGATTTATCCTCTTCAGAATACTGCAAGCGCCTTGCGGAAAAATACCCCTCCGTGTACTTTACCGCGGGCTTTCACCCGACCGAGCTCAAAAAGTACAAGGAGGGCGACCTTTCGCGTATCGAAGAGCTTCTTTCTCACCCCAAGTGCGTGGCTTTGGGGGAAATAGGGCTTGACTATCACTACCCCGACACCGACAAAGCTTTACAGCGCGAAGTGTTTTTAAAGCAGCTTGAAATTGCGGCTCGGCTCGAAATCCCCGTGCAGATACACTCCCGCGACAGTGCGGAGGACATGCTTGAAATTTTAAGGGAATACGCGCCCGCGCTTACGGGCGGGGCGATGCTGCATTGCTATTCGCACTCGACTGAAACCGCGACAGAGCTTGCAAAGCTGGGCTCATACTTTTCGTTCGGCGGAACGAGCACCTATTCGGGCAGCAAAAAGGCAAGGCGCACTATCGCAGCCCTGCCTATGGAAAGAATTATGACCGAAACCGACAGCCCGTATCTTCCGCCCAAATCCAAGTACGGCGTTTTCCCCAACACCCCCGAAAGCATACCCGAAATTTTAGCGAACATTGCCCAGATAAAGGGCATAGACGTTGAAGAAGCCGCGCGGCACATATGGGCAACTGCGCATAAATTGTTTAAAAAATTGTAAGCTCCCCTTTCGGGGAAAGTGTCCGC
>DOCD01000170.1:4556-5027 GCA_003503945.1 Clostridiales bacterium
TCCCCTTTCGGGGAAAGTGTCCGCGCCGTGCAGGCGCTGACGAATGGGGTGTGGAAATGAGCTATAAATATAATAAAAAACTTATACCGAACGCTCAATCGTTAAGAAAGGAAATGACAAAGGAAGAAAACAAGCTTTGGTATAAATTTTTGAAAGATATTCCGCTTACGGTAAACCGTCAAAAAGTCATAGGTAATTACATAGTTGATTTTTACTGCGCCGCAAATAAAACGGTTATTGAATTAGACGGCTCGCAACACTATGAAGAAGATTATGAAATATCGGATATAAAAAGAGACGAATATTTAAAAGGTTTGGGGATAACTGTTTTAAGATACAGCAACCGCGAAATCAATCAAAATTTTGTAAATGTATGCAACGATATCTTAAAGCATTTTAATTTACTTTAAATCTATATTGTAACTTTCCCCTTTCGGGGAAAGTGTCCGCGCCGTGCAGGCGCGGACGGAT
>DOCD01000192.1 GCA_003503945.1 Clostridiales bacterium
GACTGTCGCCTCGCGCGCGCCCCTGACAGCGGAGCTTCCGCCGTAGAAAAAGCAACCCGCCGCGGAGGTAAACAACACGACGGCGCATAGCGCGTACGCGCCCGCCGACTTTAAATCAAGCCCCTTTTCGGCTACGCACAAAAGCGCGTACGAAACGGCGAGCGCAACCGCCGCCCACCACGCGGGATACAGCCCGAGGAATACCGAAAATATTACGGCGACCGCAGAAAATGGAATAAGTATACGGCTTCTTCCTACTGCCGCCGTCGCTAAACCCAACCAGACTGATATTACGGACGAAAACGCAAAGCCGCCCCATACGGAGTACTCCGCGGAAAAAGCGCCGAAGCCCCAATGCATATTTGCGTTAGCCGTCCGCGCCGCGTCGTTTAAAAAGCCCGCCGCACCGCCGACAAACGCACCGAAGTCTACCGCGACGCAAATCGCGGTGTACGCCGCCGCCACCCCGAGGATTATGTATTTTACGTATTTTTTTCGTTTAAAAACGCAATATGCCGCGGAGAACGCCATACCTATGAGTACGGGCACAAGGTACTCCGCTTTGACGGGAAGCGAGGAAAAAAGCGCAAGGTAAAAGGCGGCGAAGAAAAAGGTTATCGCCGCGGCGCCAAAAAAACCGTCGCCCGCTGCGGGCGGGGCTTTCATTATAATTTCCTTTTCGTTTACCTTTGCCATAATTTACAACACACGGCACGCGAGCGACTTTTCCAGAAGCGCGCACGGCACGTCGATTATTTTTATTCCGCCTTCGTCGAGCTCAGCGTCGCGCTCATTGACGGCGATTGCCGTTACGTCCGCCGACGGTAGCTGCCTGAGCTCCGCCGCGTTGACCGAGGGAGCGACGAATATTATTTTCGTAAATACGGAGCACTCCTTAGTGCGGGAAGCGTAAAACAGAGTTTCCGAATTGCCCTCCGCCACCTTTATGCTCATCAGCGAATACACCGCTTTTACAAAGCTGTCGTCGTCGACGACCTCCGCGCGGTTGTATTCGCCGTCGTTGAACCAGCCTATGCAGTGGGGCTCGCCCCCGTCCTTCAAGGAAGCGGATATCGAAGCGACGGCGTCGAGCACGCAGTTGAGCTGCTCGTCGCGGCTGTCGCCGCCCGTCTTTTTCCTGCTTAAATCGGCAAGAATAAGCGTGCGGTTTTCGTCGTTCGCGCCATACTCCTTTGATTTGAGAGTATCGAACTTGCCCGAAAGCTTCCAGTGCACCGAATGTAGCGAGTCGCCCGCAACGTAGTCGCGTACGTTGAAAATTTCCGAGCGGTCGCCCCCGCGGCGCGGCAGGGAGTTTTCGCCCGCAAGCGAAGCGCTTCCGTTTGCGCCCAGCGTAATTTTCAGCCCGTCGTACAGTACGGGGGATATTATGCTTTCGGCAAAACGCGAACAGCTTAGTTTAAGCGAACATATGCCGAACACGTCGACAATGGTCAGTTTTATTATTCGTACGGTTATTCTGCCCGAATCGCCGCCGACGTAGCCGTAGACGTGCGGCGCAAACGAAAGATCTTTAAAAACGAACTCTTTACGCTCGGTTTTGCGGAACGTAGTGTTCTCGACGTCCACCGTCACTTTCACCGCGCCGACGAGAAAGCGGGGAGAAAGCCCCGCCCGCATGGTTATGTCGAGCGCACCGCCGCGTATGCACGATTCGCGCACGGAAAAATCGAATTTTATCCTTTTTTTCGCTATCGCAAGCATCAGAAGAGAAACTGCGGGCACGGCTAAAAGGCAAGCGCACGCAAATAGCGCGGCGCCGCTGTCCGTGGCTATAAACGCGGCGGCAGCCGAAACGCAAGCCGCCGCATAAATCAATCTCTTCCAAAGCATAATCTACCTTTATCTGCCTATTTTGGGCACGGGTGTGTTTTTTAAGATATCATCGAGTATCGAGCGCGCCGTCAGTCCTTCGAGCTTGGCGCGCGGGCGAAGAATAAGCCTGTGCGCGCACACATCCGCAAACACGTATTTCACGTCGGCGGGGATAACGTAGTCGCGTTCGGAAAGTATCGCGGAGGCGCGCACCATGCGGGAAAGCGCGATAAGCCCGCGGGGACTTACGCCGAGCTCGATAAGCGGGTTATTGCGCGTACTTTCGCAAAGCGATACCATATAAACGAGTATATCCTCGGCGATTTTTACCGAGCCGAGATAGTTCTGTATTTCTGTTATGCTGTCGCGGTAGATTATCGCGGTGAGCGAATCAATCGGGTCGCTCGACTGGTGACTCTTTAAAATTTCGACCTGCTCCGCCGAGTCGGGATAGCCTATCGACAGCTTTACCATAAACCTGTCGAGCTGGGAGTCGGGCAGCGGCTGCGTGCCCGCCGAGCCGACGGGGTTCTGCGTGGCGATACACACGAACGGGTTGGGGAGCATATGCGTTACGCCGTCGACCGTGACGGAGTTTTCCTCCATGGCTTCGAGTAACGCGGACTGCGTCTTTGCCGAAGCGCGGTTGATTTCGTCGCCCATGAACAGATTACATACTATCGCGCCCGCCTTATAGTCGAACTCACCCGTCTGTTTGTTGTACACGGTGAAGCCCGTTATATCCGAAGGCATTGTGTCCGGCGTGAACTGAACGCGCTTGAAGTCCAGCCCCAGCGCCTTTGCGAACGCCAGCGCGAGCGTGGTTTTGCCTACGCCGGGGGTATCCTCCAAAAGCACGTTGCCCTTGGCGTATATCGCCATAAGCACCTTTTTAACCACTTCTTCCTTGCCTATGAGCACCTTGCCTATGCTGCGAATAATTTCTTCCGATTTTTCGATAATCATAAACTTTCCTCGCTTTATTTTACCACGGCTTAGGCTCTCCGCCGTCGACGAAGAACCAGCCGTACCCCTCGTGATTTATAGTCAGGTCGTCGGGCTTTACCTCGCTGTAAAGATAGCGGCTGACGTCGTTGTAATATTCGCCCGTAGCTCCCTCGGGGCAGCCGTACGTAAGGTACGCGATATTGACGCCGCTGCCCGCGTACAGCGCGGCAACCTCCGCCGCCGTCATTTTGAAAAACACGCTTTCTATGCCGTACTGACCGTAAAAGGCGTTGTCGCCTATCGATTTTACGTTTTCGGTTATCATAACATTTTTTAAGGTATCCGAATAGCGCGTTTCGGTTTTATCCGAAGGATTTATGCTCGTCGCGAAAGAAAACGCCTTTTCGCCTATGCTTTCAAGCGATTTGCCGCCGTAAAAGCTTTCAGCCGCGCGGCACTCGTAAAAGCTGTACGCGCCCAGAGCTTTCACCGTATCGGGGAGCCTGATTGTTTTCAGGGTGGCGTGGTATGCGAAAGCCCATTCGGCTATTTCGGTTACACCCTCCGCCACGTCGAGCTCGGTCAGCCCGTTGCGCGCGGCGCAGAGTATGAGTCTTTTTCCGTCCTTCGAATAAAGTATATTGTTTTCCGCCTTGAAATAGGGGTTATCCGCGCTTACCTTTATCGTTTGAAGGGATTTGAGCGCCGAGAACGCGTCCGCGGCGATATCTTTGAGCCCGCTACCTATTTCAAGCGATTTGAGGTTGCCGCTGCCGTTGAACGCCTTGACGCCCACCTCCGTTACGCTGTCGGGGATTTTTACGCTCGTAACCACGTTATTGTTCATAAACACGCCTGAGGCTATCGAGGTTATTCCGTCCTTTATGCTGACTTCCGAGGAAAGCCCCATATACATTACCAGAGTGTTGCCGCTGTAAATAAGGTTGCCGTCGGTATTGTAAACCGTGTTGTTTTCGTCTATGGTAAAGGTTTTTATGCCCTTGCAGTTTAGAAGTATGCCCGCGCCCAAAAAGCTTACCGAGGCGGGGATATGTAACGCTTCGAGCTTTACGGAATTATAGAACGCGCCTTTGCCTATATTTTCAAGCCCCTCGTTCAGCGTTATATTTACAAGATTTTTCTGGTTGTGCACGGAGTACGGCAGTACAACCTTAACTTCGGCGGGCAAACTAAGCGCCGACTTCGGATAACCGCAGGGCACCGCGTAGAGCACCGCGCCCGCGCCGAACTCCTTGCCGCCGACCGCGCTGCCGTAAAGCACGCCGTCGACCGACTTGAAGTACGGGTTGAGCGGCGACACCGTTATTTCTTCGAGGTTGTTGCAGGTGTATGTGGCGGGGGATACGCTGCCGAAGGTTTTACCGTCGCCCTCGAAAGCATACGCGCCGAACGTCCTCAGTCCGCTGCCGAGGCGGAGCTTTTTAAGCCCCGTACAGCCCTGAAAAGCATACCCGTCCACACGGGTAAGGCTGTCGGGCAGGGTTACTTCGGAAAGGGAAACGCAGCCCACGAACGCGCGCGTGCCTATCGACTGTATTTTGCCCCAGTCCACTTCGTCGAGCGACGAGCAGTAGCCGAAAGCCCTGTCGCCCACACGCGTCACGCCGTTTAAATTTACGCTTTTCAATGTCGATATATAATAGAAGCACATGTCGGGGATTTCCGTAAACGCCGACGGAAGATTGACCGACGTGAGCGCAGTGTATTCGAAGCACCTTGCGGGAAGCTCGGATAGGGAAGCGCAGGCGGAAAAGTCGACTTCTTCGAGATCGCTGTGCGAGAAAGCCGCCCCGCCGATTTCGGTAAGCTGCGCGGGCAGCTTTACCGAAGTTATGCCGCAGTTGTAAAACGCCGAAGCGCCTATGCCCTTAACCGTGTCTGGCAGAGTTATCTCCGTAAGCGCGGAGCAGCCATGAAACGCGGAAGAGCCTATATGCGTAAGGTTCGAGGGCAGTTCGAGTTCGGAAAGCGAAGCGCAGCCGTAGAACAGCCTGTCGGGCAGGTAGTTGTCGTAAACCGACCGCTCCTGCGAGAAGCTTATACTGCCCAGCCCCTCCACCTTTTCGAGCGAGGCGCAGTTATAAAACACCGACGAGCCCAGATATTTAAGCGTAGCGGGGAAGCTTATGCTTTTGAGCGAAACGCATTCGGCAAACGCGGAATTGCCTATCCTTTCGAGTTCGCCTCCCAAATCCACCGAAACGAGGTTCGCGCAGTTATAAAAAGCGTCGCCCGCTATGCTGACCGTGCCGTCCATGAGCTTGTATTCGGTGACCGTCTTGTCGAGAATCATGCTGAGCCCGTACTTTGCGCCCGAACCCGAGCCGGATATGCGCGTGTACAGCGCGACGCCGTTATCGAGGTTCATCGCGGTTGCGAAAAAAACGCCCGTCATTATATTTTTTACGTTTTCGAGCCCGACGACGTCGCTTATGTTGGAATATGCGAAACAGAAATGTTGAAGCGTGGTCACGCTTTCGGGAATTGTCAGAGAAGAAATCTGCCAGAAGGCGCACGAATAACTTGCAAACTGCGTCAATGAATCGCTGAATTCGACGCGTTCGCAGCTTGCGGGCATCAGGTACAGCGTAGTCTTATCCTTGCTGTACAGCGCGCCGTTGTACGAGGAATACGCCGTATTGCCCGTATCGACGGTTATTTCGTTCAGCCCGACAGTGTTTATATGAGTCGTGAACGGGGTTTCGAGCCGCGCCGTGGCGGGCAGATGAAGCTTTTCGAAATTTATCGCCGTAGGGTCGGGCGATCTGGAAAATATAGACTTTAAATCCACAAAGGTAACGCCTTCGGGTATTTTGAGGGTCTGTATCTTTGCCCCAGTATAACCCGAAAATATTCTTCTGCCGCCCGAATAGCTTATATTCATTTCCGAAAGCTGATTTTGGGTAATGAAATGGGCGTGCAGGTCGGTTACGTTTTTATTGCCCGCAGAGGGAGGCAAAAGCGGTTTCAAGCCCGTGACGGACTGCTCGTCGGCATCGTACCAGCCGTCGAAGCGTATCGCCCTGCCGTAATCGCTTTCCACCGCCGTTTGGTCGACGGAGTAGTTGTTCGCCTGCGTGTCAATCCATACAGAAAGTTTATTCTCATTGTCGAGCGCGGCGGAAGCGGGCGCGCTCTTCCACAAATCCGTTTTTCCTTCGTCGAGGTAATAGTTGACCGTGTAGTCGTTTACGTCGTAAAAAATGAAGTTTTCGGCGTGCTTATAGTATATCTTTATCTGCTTGTTCGCGCCGACGCTTTGAAGGTCGAACCCGTCGTAACCGACTATGCCGTCGCGGAGGTGCTCCTCGGTGACGTACACCTCTGTGCCGTCCTCGTTTACGAATTTGCACTTGCACCGCTCGATGACCTGTACGGCGTCCGCCTCCATACCCAGCGCGAAATCGAGGCGGTTGTTCTCGATATACAGCACGGAGTTTTCATTTATGCCGGGTATTTCCTTTTCGGGCTTATATTCGGTGCACGCCGTCAACGCAAACGCGCCCGAAGCCGCGGCGCATACCGTTATAAGCGACGTGAGTATTATTTTTCTTTTCATAAAAATCACCTTTTCTTTGCGGCGATTATCTCGCCCGCGCGTTTTCTCAGTTCGTCGAAGTCGATGGGCTTCGACACGTGTCCGTCCATACCCGCCGCTTCGGAAAGCTTTACGTCCTCCACGAAAGCGTCGGCAGATAGCGCGATTATCGGCACGCTTTCGGCGTCGCCTTTGCCGCACCCTCTTATCTCGCGCGCTGCGTCGCGGCCGTTGAGCCGCGGCATCTGAATGTCCATAAGTATAAGGTCGAACGAGTGTTCGGGTTTTTCCGTAAATATATCCACAGCCTGCCGTCCGTCCGCGGCGTGGGTCATCACCGCGCCCTCGCTTTCGAGAATGTCAATCGCTATTTCCGCGTTGACCTCGTTATCCTCGGCAAGGAGTATCCTGCAACCCTCGAAGGTGAAATCGGTTTCCGCAGCCTCCTCTTCCAAAGAAACGGGTTCGGACATATCCTGCTTCACGTCGGCGACGGGCAACGATAAAAATACCGAAAAATCGGTGCCCTTGCCGAGCGTGCTGTCTATTACTATATTGCCGCCCATAAGCCGCACTATATTGTCGCAAATGGCAAGCCCGAGCCCCGTTCCGCCGTAGTTATGCGCCGTCGAAGCCTCCTCCTGCTCGAACGGGCGCATTACCTTGCGTATGTTTTCGGGCGCGATGCCCTTGCCCGTATCGCGGACGCGTATCATAAGCTGAACGCACCCGCCTATATTATCGAGCTGCTTGAAGGTGACGAAAATGCTTCCGCCCGCGGGCGTGAACTTGTTCGCGTTGGATACGAGGTTTGTAACCACCTGCGTGAGCCTGAGCTCGTCGCCGACGAGATAACGCGCGGTGAAATCAATCGTTTCCACCTTGAAATTTATACCCTTACCCGTTATCGTGCCGTTGAACATATTTTTGATTTTTTCGGCAAAACCGAATATGTCCATCTGGGTGTTGAAAAGCTGCATTTTTCCGCTTTCGATTTTGGATATGTCGAGGATATCGTTTATCATACCCAGCAAAAATACCGACAAATCGCCCGCACGGTCGAGATAGCCGAGCACCTTTTCCTTATCGTCGATATTCATTTTCGCAAGCGCCATCATGCCCATTACGCCGTTCATCGGCGTACGTATTTCATGGCTCATGCTCGACAAAAACGACGATTTCGCAGCCGCCTGCACAAGCGCGGCGTCAAGCTCCTTTTTCATTGCGCCGAGGGCGTTTTTATGTTCGGTTACGTCGTATATCGTAAACGCGGTGTAGCTTTTGCCGCCGTATTTTGCCGAAGCTGCCGATAAAGCGGCGTATTTCCCGTCGCCGTAATTAAATTCGAATTTAAAGGTATTTTCGCCGTTCCACCCCGAATATGCCTTGACGAATTCGCGAACGCAGCTTTTATCCGCGTTTTCTTTGAGCGACTGCACGTCGCGCATGGCGCGCTCCGCCGAAACGCCGAAAAAGCGGTTTACGTTGGGGCTGACATAGACGGGCTTCGCGCTCTCCTTGTCCAGAAGTATAAAAGCCGTTTCGCCCTCGCCGTAGACCCCCTCGAAGGCTGCCTTGCCCTCGTAAGCCGCGCGGTTTGCCACGGCCTGTTTTTCAAGCTCGCGCTTTTTTGAAAGCGTATGTAAAAAACACAGCGCCGCAACCGCCGCCGCAAGAGCAGTAAGTATTAAGCTGTATGCCACAACGAAAGCTACCATTTATACTCTTTCCTTTTAACGGATATGCAAGATTGTTTGCATACTTATACATAATAATCATAACATAATAAAATTAATTTTGCAATAACTTGACGCAGACAATTTACGCACATTTACGCGCATATTCACGCCGTAAAAACTGCATAACCTTTTAAAACCGACGGAAACCTTGCAAAAAAAAGGCGGCGCCGTTTCGCAAAGAAACG
>DOCD01000057.1:0-261 GCA_003503945.1 Clostridiales bacterium
CCCACGGGCGACCAGCCGCAGGCGATAGAAAGCTTAACGGAGGGTGTGCTCGACGGCATACGCACACAGGTGCTTGTCGGCGTTACGGGCAGCGGTAAAACGTTCACTATGGCAAATGTCATAAAAAACGTAAACCGTCCCACGCTCGTCATTGCCCATAACAAGACGCTCGCCGCCCAGCTCTGCAACGAGTTCAAGGAGTTTTTTCCCGAAAACCGCGTTGAGTACTTCGTTTCGTATTACGATTATTATCAGCCCGAA
>DOCD01000057.1:484-6463 GCA_003503945.1 Clostridiales bacterium
GTTCCGCGAATTTTTCCCGCACAACCGCGTGGAATATTTCGTGTCCTATTACGATTATTATCAGCCCGAAAGCTATATTCCGTCCACGGATACCTATATCGAAAAGGATATGAGCCTCAACGACGAAATAGATAAATTGCGCAACTCCGCGACGAGCTCTCTCGGCGAGCGTGAGGACGTAATAGTCGTGGCTTCCGTAAGCTGTATTTACGGTCTGGGCGCGCCCGAAGAGTATTTCCGCCTCGCGGTGTCGCTTCGCCCCGGTATGACTATGGAGCGCGACGCGCTTTTAAGAAAGCTCGTTGAAATCCAGTACGCAAGGCGGGATATCGATTTCAGGCGTTCGTCCTTCCGCGTTCGCGGCGATACGGTGGATATCTTCCCCGCGAGCAACTCCGAAGTGGCGATACGGGTTGAGTTTTTCGGCGACGAAATAGACAGAATATGCGAAGAGGACGCGCTTACGGGCAACATAATTTCCGAGCTCAAACACGTGCTTATTTTCCCCGCAAGCCAATACGCGGTCGGCTCCGAAAAAATGCAGAGCGCGCTTTCCATGATAGAGCGCGATATGCACGACGAAGTGAAAGCCTTTCAGGACGGCGGGAAGCTTCTCGAAGCCCAGCGCCTGCAACAGCGCACCACTTACGACCTCGAAATGATGAAAGAGATAGGCTATTGCACGGGCGTGGAAAACTACAGCCGCTATTTCGACGGCAGAAGCCCGGGCGAGCCGTCATTCACCCTTTTGGATTATTTTCCCGCGGGGAAATTCCTCGTTTTCATAGACGAGAGTCATATGACCATTCCGCAGATACGCGCTATGTACCACGGCGACCGCTCCCGTAAGGAAAACCTCGTAAATTACGGCTTCCGCCTTAAATCGGCGTACGACAACCGCCCGCTGACCTTCGAGGAGTTCGACGCGCGCGTTCCGCAGCTTATCTGCGTTTCCGCCACGCCCGCGCCCTACGAAATGGAGCAGGCGGGCAACGTCGTCGAGCAGCTTATCCGCCCTACGGGGCTTATCGACCCGGAGGTGACAGTTCGCCCCACGAAAGGTCAGATTGACGATTTGCTGGGCGAAATAAATACGGTAATCGCCGATAAGGGCAGGGTGCTCGTAACCACTATGACAAAGCGAATGGCTGAAAGCCTTACCGACTTTTTAAAAGAGCACGGTTTAAAGGTCAGATATATGCACAGCGATATCGACGCGTTGGAGCGTATCGACATAATAAACGGGCTGAGGAGCGGCGAATTCGATGTTCTGTGCGGCATAAACCTTCTAAGAGAGGGGCTCGACCTGCCCGAAGTAAAGCTCGTCGCCATACTCGACGCGGACAAGGAGGGCTTTTTAAGAAGCGTAACCTCGCTCGTGCAGACGATAGGCAGGGCGGCGCGTAACGCCGAAGGGCGGGTAATTATGTACGCCGACGTGATTACGGGCAGTATGAAGCGTGCCATAGGCGAAACCGAGCGCCGCCGCAAAATCCAGTCCGCCTACAACAAGGAACACGGCATAATCCCCAAAACCATTGTCAAGGAAGTCAAAAACACAATAGGCATAACGGGCAAAAAGACTTCGGCGGACGATATAAAACTCAAAGACATTCCTGCCGAAATCGAAAAGCTCAAAGCGCTTATGAAGGTCGCTTCGAGCCAGCTCGATTTCGAAAAGGCGATAGAAATACGCGACACTATTTCGCAGTTAAAGAAAAAACTTTTGAAGAGTAAGAATAATTGATATGAAAGAAGAAATTTTCGTAAAAGGCGCAAAAGAAAATAATCTGAAAAATATCGACGTGCATATACCCCGCAACACGCTCACCGTGTTTACGGGTCTTTCGGGTAGCGGCAAATCCACGCTGGCGTTCGATACGATATTTGCGGAGGGGCAAAGAAGGTATATCGAAAGCCTTTCTTCGTACGCGAGGCAGTTTTTAGGTCAGATGGACAAGCCCGACGTCGAGCTTATTGACGGGCTTTCCCCCGCGATTTCAATCGACCAGAAAACCACCTCGCACAACCCGCGTTCCACGGTGGGCACGGTGACCGAAGTATACGACTATTTCCGTCTTTTGTTTGCCCGCGTCGGCATCCCGCACTGTCCGCAGTGCGGCAGGGAAATCCGCCGCCAGTCGGTGGACGAAATTGCGGATAGGGTAATGCTTTTGCCCGAAGGCAGCAAAATAATGGTCGAGTCCCCCGTTGTGCGCGGCAAAAAGGGCGAGTTCGTAAAGGAGCTCGCGGGATATAAAAAGAGCGGTTACGGCAGGGTTAAAATTGACGGCATAATTTACGATTTGCAGGAGGATATTCACCTCGAAAAAAATATCCGTCACAATATTTCGGTCGTTATAGACAGGCTCGTGATAAAGGAAAACGTATTGAAGCGGCTTTCGGACAGCCTCGAAGGGGCTTTGAAGCTGTCCGACGGGCTCGTCGTAATCGACTGCGACGGAAAGGAGGAGCTGTTTTCTTCAAACTACGCCTGTCCCGATTGCGGCATTTCAATAGAGGAAATCGAACCCAGACTGTTTTCTTTCAACACGCCGTGGGGCGCTTGCCCCGAATGCTCGGGGCTTGGCTTCAAGCAGATTGTCGACCCCGACCTTATCTGCCCGAATAAGGAGCTTTCGCTCCGCGGCGGGGCAATCAAAATAAGCGGCTGGAACCTCGATTCTTCCTCGATGACCCAGATGTATTTAAATTCGCTTTCAAAGGTATACGGTTTTTCGCTCGACGTGCCCGTAAAGGATTTGCCGAAAGAGGTGTACGAAATGCTTATGTACGGCAACGGCGGCGAAAAAATCGACCTCGAATACAACGCATACCGCTTTTCGGGCAGCTATAAAACCGCGTGGGAGGGGTTTGTAACCAACTTGCAGCGCAGATACAACCAGACGCAGTCAGAGGGCGTGAAGTGGGATATAGAGAGGTATATGCGCACCTGCGATTGCCCCGTGTGCAAGGGCAAAAGGCTCAAAAAGGAAGCGCTCGCAGTAACGGTGGGCGGCAAAAATATAATGGAAGTGTGCGATATGTCCGTAGACGATATAGCTTCGTTTACCGACTTCGGGTTTTTCGGTAAAACCGAGCACATTATCGCCGACGGCATAGTAAAGGAAATAAATAACAGGCTCAGCTTTTTGCGCAACGTCGGTCTTGGGTACCTCACGCTGTCGCGCAACGCGGCGACGCTGTCGGGCGGCGAAAGTCAGCGCATAAGGCTTGCGACGCAGATAGGTAGCGCGCTTACGGGAGTTTTGTATATCCTCGACGAGCCGAGCATAGGGCTTCATCAGCGCGACAACCAGAAGCTTTTGAATTCGCTTCTTGGGCTCAGGGATTTGGGCAACACGCTTATAGTCGTCGAGCACGACGAGGATACCATGCGCGCCGCAGACTATATCGTCGATATAGGACCGAAGGCGGGCGTTCACGGCGGCGAGGTCGTCGCGTGCGGAACTATTGAAGATATTATCAACGAACCCCGCTCGATTACGGGCGATTACCTTTCGGGCAGACGCAAAATCGAAGTGCCCGAAGTCCGCGCCGTACCCGACGGAAGATTTCTCAAAGTCAAGGGCTGTAAGCAGAACAACCTGAAAAATATCTCCGTCGAAATTCCCGCGGGGCTGATAACCGCGGTGACGGGCGTTTCTGGCAGCGGCAAATCGAGCTTAGTGAACGAGATTATCTACCCGTATCTTGCGAATACCTTAAACGGGGCGCGTCAGCAGCTCGGCAAAGCGGACGGCTTCGAGGGACTCGAACATTTCGACAAGGTAATAGCAATCGACCAGCAGCCCATAGGCAGAACGCCGAGGAGTAACCCCGCGACGTACACCGGCGTTTTCACTATGATACGCGACCTTTTCGCGGCAACGCCCGACGCCAAGGAGCGGGGCTACAAGAGCGGACGATTTTCCTTCAACGTGACGGGCGGCAGATGCGAGCACTGTCAGGGCGACGGGATAATACAGATAGCCATGCATTTCCTGCCCGACATCTACGTCCCGTGCGAGGTCTGCGGCGGTAAGCGCTACAACCGCGAAACGCTCGAAGTAAGATACAAAGGCAAAAATATTTCCGACGTTCTGGAAATGACGGTGGAGGAAGCGGCGGAGTTCTTCAAGCCCGTTTCGTCGATATACAATAAAATGTCCACTCTTTGCGACGTCGGGCTCGGATATATAAAGCTCGGTCAGAGCGCGACTACCCTTTCGGGCGGCGAAGCGCAGAGGGTCAAGCTCGCGACGGAGCTTTCAAAGCGCAGCACGGGCAAAACCTTTTATATCCTCGACGAGCCGACTACGGGGCTGCACAGCTACGACGTAGACAAGCTCGTAAAAATACTTGCAAGGCTGAGAAGCGGCGGCAACACCGTGCTTGTGATAGAGCACAATCTCGACGTGATAAAAACGGCGGATTGGATAATAGATTTAGGCCCCGAAGGGGGCGACAAGGGCGGCACTCTTGTAACCTGCGGCACGCCCGAACAGGTCGCGGAGTGCGAAGAAAGCTATACGGGTCAATTTCTCAAACAGGTGCTTAAAAACTGAAAAACAGCTAAAAAAGACGGGTAAAACCCGTCTTTTTTGCGTTTATTCAGTACTATGCGTGACATAATCGACTGTTTTAACTATTTATTAGGCTAAAACATATTATGAAATTATGCCTAAGCCTTTAACAATAAACACACCTTTTCCCACTACCGAGGGGATTTGCCCCGACAGTTACTCGCTGGCTGTAATTTCGCCGGCATACGCTTCGCCCACGGGCGAGCTGAATGCAATACTGCAATATTTTTACCACTATTTCAACTTCGACAAACAGGGCTACGAGGAGTACGCTTCGACGCTCGAAAGCATCGCTATTGCCGAAATGCTTCACCTCGAAATTCTCGGCAAAACAATACTCGCGCTCGGCGCGCAGCCCATCTATTGCCAGAATCCGCCAACGGCTTACAACTTTTATTCGGCAAAGTACGTGACCTATTCCCGCAACCTGACGAATATGATTGAGGACGACATTATAGGCGAAAAGCGCGCTATCGCGCTGTATACAAAGATGCTATGCCGCCTTAAAAACGAACAGATAAAGGGGATAATAGCCCGCATTTTGGAGGACGAAAAGCTGCATCTCGAAAAACTTAAAGAAATTTTAAACGGGCTCAGATGTTGACACGGACGCGTATTTGATATACAATTAAACGTATGAAATACGACGTTGCGATAATCGGCGGCGGCGCGGCGGGGCTCGCCTGCGCCGTCCGTCTGTGTCAAAGTGAAAAGCAATTAAAAATTTTAATAATCGAAGCGGCGGACAGGCTGGGTAAAAAGCTTGCCGCCACGGGCAACGGTCAGGGCAACGTATCCAACGCGGATATGTCGGCTGAGCACTATTTCGGCGGCGGCGCGCGCCTTGCCGAAAAGCTATGCTGCGGCGACCCGTACGCGGGCGCAAAGCTTTTCGACTGTCTTTTTACCGAGGACGAAAGGGGCAGGATTTATCCCGCGGGCAGACAGGCTTCCGCGCTAACCGATTGCCTTATGCGCGGTATAAAAGACGGGGCAGACGTATTGCTTTCGGTGAAGGTAACGGATATATCCCGCGGTTTTGTTTTAACTTTGTCTGACGGGGGCAGGTTAGAGACCGAGCGCGTCGTTTTGTGCGCGGGAGGCAAGGCGCAGAAGCAGTTCAAAACGGACGGCAGCGCGTATTCGCTCGCCGAAAAATTCGGGCATAAGGTTACGCCTTTATATCCGTCGCTCGTTCAGCTTAAAACGGATACGCGCTATATAAAAAGCTTAAAGGGCATACGCGCCGACTGCGTCGCTTCGGCAATCGTCGGCGGAAAAGTTGTTAAATCGGTACGTGGCGACGTCATTTTTACCGAATACGGCGTTTCGGGCAACGGCGTGTTTTCGCTTTCGCCGTACGTCACGGACAAGTCCGGCGCCGTCGTATCTT
>DOCD01000057.1:6751-7106 GCA_003503945.1 Clostridiales bacterium
CGGCGCCGTCGTATCTCTTGAATTTCTGCCCGATATTTCCGCCGAAAGGATAGAAGAGAACATATCCGCAAGGTTAAAAGCGGGGTACGAATTCAAGCGTTTGCTTTCGGGCAATCTTCACAACGTGTTAGGCGCGGCGGTGGTTTCCCGCGCGGGCTCGCCCGAAAATATCGTAAAAACTTTAAAAGACTTTACGCTGCCCGTCACGGGCACGCTGGGCTTCGATTACGCGCAGGTCACGCGGGGCGGGCTCGATATGAAGGACGTTACCGACGGGCTTGAAAGCAAGCTCGTCAAAAATCTTTACTTTGCGGGCGAAATACTCGACGTCGACGGCGACTGCGGCGGCTATAAT
>DOCD01000057.1:7383-9096 GCA_003503945.1 Clostridiales bacterium
CGGCGGCTATAATCTGCAATGGGCGTTTACGAGCGGAATGGCGGTTGCCGACGGAATTTTAAAAAATTATGATTAAACGGCTGGATAACGTAAAACTCAATATCGGAGAAAGCGAAAAAAAGCTCTTATCGATTGCCCGTAAAAAACTCGGTCGCGACCCGAAATTCTTTAAAATACTCAAAAAATCGCTCGACGCGCGCGACAAGAACAACATCTTTTGGGTTTACTCGTTCGCCTTTTCGGACGAGCCTGTCCCCGTGAAACAGCCGCTCGAAAAGCTTAAAAATCCGCCTCGGGTTGCGATAATCGGTTCGGGCCCCGCGGGGCTTTTTTGCGCGGTAAGGCTTATCGAACGCGGCTTTGCGCCCGTAATAATCGAGCGCGGCGGCTCCGTCGAAGACAGGCAAAAGTCGGTTGACGGTTTTTTTGCCGAACGTATTTTAAACGTAAACTCGAACGTGCAGTTCGGCGAGGGCGGCGCGGGCACTTTTTCGGACGGCAAGCTGAACACCCAGACGCACGACGGCTTTAACCGCGACGTTCTGGAAATTTTTCGAAAGTTCGGCGCGCCCGACGAAATCGAGTATTTAAACAAGCCGCATATCGGCAGCGATAAGCTGCGCGGCGTATTGAAAAATATCCGCTCGTTCGTATGTGCGAACGGCGGAAGGTATATGTTCAACACTAAGTTTATAGGGTTCACGCAAAAGGGCGGGCAATTGAAATCGCTTATTCTCGAAAATACGCTGACGGGCGCTCAAAGCGAGCTTTTATGCGAATGCGCTGTCGCGGCTTTGGAGCACTCCGCAAGGGACACGTTTGAAATGCTCTATAAAAGCGGCATCGAAATGCAGGCGAGAGAATTTGCGGTCGGGGTAAGGATAGAGCACCTCGCCCGCAATATCGGGTTCGCGCAGTACGGTAAATACTACGAAAAGCTCCCGACGGCGGATTACAAGCTCGTTTCCCGCGCGCACGAAAGGACGGTGTTTACCTTCTGTATGTGCCCCGGCGGCGTAGTAATCCCCGCCGCAAGCGAAGAGGGCGGGGTGGTTACCAACGGAATGAGCCTTTATTCCCGCGACGGAATAAATTCCAATTCCGCGCTTATGGTGCAGCTCAAAGCGGAGGACTTCGGCGCGGACGATATTTTCGCGGGTATGCGTTTTCAGCGCGAAATCGAGCGCAGAGCGTATATTGTCGGCGGAAGCGACTATTCTGCGCCCGTACAGCTTTTTAAGGATTTTGCCGCGGACAGGCAAACGACAGCGTACGGGGAGGTTCTGCCGACTTACGCCGCGGGCGTAAAATTTGCCCCGCTTTCCGAGGTTTTGCCGCAAGTTGCGGTAAACGCGCTCAAAGCCGCCATTCCCGATATGGGCAGGAGGCTGAAAGGCTTCGACTGCCCCGACGCGTTGCTTACGGGCGTGGAAACCCGCTTTTCGTCGCCTGTCAGGATACTGCGCGGCGACGATTTGCAAAGCGTAAGCCTTTCGGGCTTCTATCCCTGCGGCGAGGGCAGCGGTTATTCGGGAGGAATTACGAGTTCCGCTGCGGACGGACTTAAAATTGCCGAAAAAATATACGAAAGTTGCAAATAAATCATATAATTATCATATTATATTCACATTTGTATATTATAATCGAAGCATAAATCAAGTTCACACTTTAACTTTTTTTCATATTCTCTCTGTGAAGCCCGCGCATACTTGT
>DOCD01000151.1:0-2603 GCA_003503945.1 Clostridiales bacterium
CGAGAAAGAAGCCCTGAAATCACGGAAATTGTCGCGCGCAGAATAGCGCGAGAATTTCGTGAGAAGGAGATTTTATGAAAACGTTTGCTTTGGCAGGCAACCCCAACTGCGGCAAAACCACGCTGTTCAACGCGCTTACGGGCGCGACGGCGCACGTCGGCAACTGGCCCGGCGTAACCGTGGATAAGCGCGAGGGCGTATATAAAGGCGGCAGTGAAAACGTAAATATCGTTGACTTGCCCGGTATCTATTCGCTTTCACCCTACACCCCCGAAGAAGTAATCTCGCGCAATTTTATTTTGGACGAAAAGCCCGAGGGCATTATCAACATCGTCGACGCGACCAACCTTGAAAGAAACCTGTATTTAACCACGCAGCTTCTGGAAATGGACGTCCCCGTCATAGTCGCGCTCAACATGATGGACGAAGTGGAAAAGGCGGGCGACAAAATCGACGCACAGGCGTTGGAGCAGGCTCTGGGTGTGCCCGTAGTCGAAATTTCCGCGCTTAAAAAGAACGGCATAAAGCAGCTCATGGACAGGGCGGTTTCGATGCCCGCGGAGCGCAAGGGCACAACCGTTTTAAAGGGCGCGCTGGAACGCGAGCTTGAAACGGCCTGCGCGTTCTACACCGCGGAGGGGGTAAAATCACCCTTATTTCACGCGGTTAAGCTTCTGGAAAACGACGAGCTTGAGCTCGAAAATAAGGGCGCAAAGGAAGCGCTTGCAAAGGCTTCCCGAGGGGAAGATCTGGAAGCGGTAGTCGCCGACGAAAGATATAAGTACATATCGGCAAACCTCGCTTCGGTCAAGGTTAAAAGCGTTGCAAAGGAAAAGCTTACCAAATCGGATAAGATTGACAGAGTTTTAACGCACAGGGTATGGGCTATCCCCATTTTCCTTGTGGTGCTGTTTCTCGTGTTTCATTTGACGTTCTCGGAAAATCTGTTCTTTTTGAACGGCTTTACCGAAGAAATGGGCTGGTTGCCTTCGCTGGTCGATTTGGGGCTTGCAACCGAAGAGGACGGCGCGAATAACTTCGGCGTGGAAATTCTGGCAATCTTTTACGACGGAACGGTCTATTCCCCTGGCGTAATACTTACCAACTTTTTGAACTTATTCCTCGACCATATTTCCGACGGCATCGTGACGCTTATGGAAAACGGCGGCGCCGCGGAGTGGGCTACGGGACTTGTGGGCGACGGTATCCTCGGCGGTATCTTCGCGGTGCTCGGCTTTCTGCCCCAGATGCTTACGCTTTTCCTCTTTTTCTCCATAATGGAGGATACGGGATATATGGCGCGTATCGCGTTCGTTTTAGACAGAATTTTCCGCCGCTTCGGGCTTTCGGGCAGAGCGTTTATGCCCATGATTATGGGCTTCGGCTGCTCGATACCCGCAATGATAAATACCCGTACGCTTGCGGACGAAAAGGAACGCACGGCGACGGTCAGGGTAATTCCTTTCTTCTCGTGCGGGGCTAAGCTTCCCATTCTTACGGCGGTTGCCGGCGGCATAGTCGCGGCGTTCGGCATAGGCAATGCGGACGTAATAACGTTCTGTATGTACCTTTTGGGCGTCTGCACGGCAATCGTGTGCGTGCTTTTAATGCGCAACACCACGCTTAAAGGCGAAACTCCTCCGTTCATTATGGAGTTGCCCGCGTATCATTTGCCCGGATTCGGAAACTTAATGCTTCATTTGTGGGATAAGACAAAACACTTCGTCAAAAAGGCGTTTACCATTATCTTCGCTTCGACGATTATAATCTGGCTGTTCTCGCATTTAAGCTGGCGTTGGGGCTATTTGCCCGACGAACAAATGAACGAATCGATTCTCGCTTCCCTGGGTATGTTTATTCAGCCTATATTCACGCCGCTGGGCTTCGGCTCGCAGCTCGGCCGGTTCGGCTGGGTATTCGCCGTTGCGGCTATCACGGGGCTTATCGCCAAGGAAAACGTAATCGCAACGTTCACCACGCTTGCGCTGTGCATAGGCGCTTACGTAGGCGAGGGAACGGAAGAGGGCATAGAGGAGCTTTCGGGGCTTATCAACATAATAACCGCGGATACGGGCATAACGAGGAGCGACTTCGTCGCGGCGCTGATAGCGTTTATCGCGTTCAATATGACCACTATCCCTTGTTTTGCGGCGTGCGCAACTGCTAAGGCGGAGCTTCCCAAGGGCAAATTCAACCGGACGGTTTTGTTCTGGCTTGCAACAAGCTATATCGTGGGCGCAATGATTTACACGATCGGCGCGTTCATCTGGCCGGTTGCAATCTGGGCTCTGATTATAGTCGCCGTTGCGACTCTTGTGGTTTTGAGGAATATCGGCAAGTTCGACATAGTAAAAATATTCCGTAGGAGTAAAAACTGATATGAACGGTATTGATATTGCCGTAATAGTGATTGTTTCGGTTGCGGTTTTGGGCGTAATCGGGTGGCTTGTTTACAAAAAGGTAAAGCATAAAAGCATAGGCTGCGATTGCGGCTACGGCTGTAACGGCTGCACTATGTGCGACAAAGGCAAAAAGGAAGATAAATAATTTTACTTACTACTCCGGTTTTTAATACAGTATATTGCTGCCGCGTAAATTTTTAC
>DOCD01000151.1:2897-3513 GCA_003503945.1 Clostridiales bacterium
GCCGCGTAAATTTTTACGCGGCAGCAATATTTATTTTTCAAGTTTTAATATTTGCTTAATTTCTTTTAAATGTTTTTCCATATCGCGTATGGTTGCTTCGATTGATTTCATACGTTCTTGCTTTTTGGCGCTGTCCGATTCCCATTTTTCGCAACCGTTAATAAAGGGGAAGCTTCTTGCTTCTTTCGGTTTAATGGTTCTCGCCGCGCAGTGCCCGCAATTAACTGTCCAAAAGGTGGTATTCCCGCATATACCGTAGTGCTGATAAAAGTGTTTACAGTTTTTACAAGATTTTATTTCTTCGTTATTCATATTTTTATTATAAAAGTCCAAAATGGATTTTGTCAAGCAAAATAATCCATTTTGGACTAAAATATTATTAAGGTGAAATTATGTACGGACAAAAAATAAAAGAATTAAGGCAGGAAAAAGGACTTACACAAGCACAACTCGCAGAAAAAATTTCGACAACGGCGAGTACAATAGGAAAATACGAAAGAGAAGAATTACAACCAAACGTAGATATGATAATAAGTTTGAGTAAATTTTTCGGTGTGTCTGCCGATTATCTTTTGGGTTTGGAAAACTAATATAAGCCTTCCCCTTTGGGGAAGGT
>DOCD01000190.1:0-5852 GCA_003503945.1 Clostridiales bacterium
GGGCTCGGGCTCGGGCTCGGGCTCCTTCGCTTTCACGGGTTCTTCCGCAAGTTCGGCGGCGGGCTGCGCCGCCTCCGCTTTGCTTTCGCGCAGACTCTTTTTGCGAGCGGATATACCCATTATGCAAATTATTACGCCTATTATCGCGGCTAAGCCTATAAGCGCGCAGCCTATGTAAATGTACGTTTTATTGACTGCAAGTAAATCGTATATGAAATTCATTATCGTACCGCCTGAAAGCTATTATATTTAATATTGTACCACTTATTTTGAATTTGTCAATACACGTAAAAGATAAAAAAGTCGGCAAACGCCGACTTTTTATCGCTATGCGTGTTACTTTGTGCCGAAAAGCCTGTCGCCCGCGTCGCCGAGACCGGGGAGAATGTAACAGTGCTCGTTAAGTCCTCTGTCCAGCGTGGAAACGTAAACGGGGATATCGGGGTAGCTTTCCGCCACCTTTTTAATACCCTCGGGCGCGGCGATTATCGACATAACCTTGATTTTTTTGCAGCCGCGTTTTTTAAGCGCTTCCAAAGCGTCGCAAATCGAACCGCCCGTTGCGAGCATGGGGTCGACGAGGAACACCGTCTTTTTTTCTATTCCGTCGGGGAGCTTGCAGTAGTACTCCTGCGGCTGCATAGTCTCCTCGTCGCGGTACATACCGATGTGCCCGACCCGCGCCGTGGGGAAAACCTTGTGCACGCCGTTCACCATACCCAGCCCCGCGCGCAAAATGGGCACTATAGCTACGCTCTCCTCGGGCACCTTGTACTGCGTCGTCGTTTCGAGCGGGGTTTCTACCTGTACGGGCACGAGCTCGACGTCGCGCATGCTTTCGTAGGTCATCATTGTGGTAATTTCTTCCACCAGCTCGCGGAATTCCTTCATACCCGTCTTTTTATCGCGAAGTATCGCGATTTTGTGTTTTATGAGCGGGTGGTCGAAAATGAATACGTTCTTATAATTGTTCATTTGTCTGCTCCTCGGCTTCTAATTCTGCGGGCTGTTCCGCAGGGGTTTCGCATGCAGCCTCGGCGGGCTTTTGTCCGTCTTTGGATTTTATGTTTACAAGCAGGTTGGTAAGTATGCCGAGTATGAGCGCGCACGCGACCTCGGTTATGGTTACTTTACCAATCGAAAGGGTCATTCCGCCCACGCCCGCGATTAAAATAACAGATACCACGAACAGGTTTCTGTTGTCGTTGAGGTCTACGGGCTGAATCATTTTAAGCCCCGATACGGCTATGAAGCCGTACAGCGCAACGCACACGCCGCCCATTACGCAGGAGGGTATGGTTGCAAGGAAGGTCACGAAAGGCGCTATGAACGAGAATACTATCGACATCGCCGCCGCGACGAAAATGGTTATAACCGAAGCGTTGCCCGAAATAGCCACGCAGCCGACCGATTCGCCGTAGGTGGTGTTGGGGCAGCCGCCGAACAGCGCGCCCGCTATCGAGCCGACGCCGTCGCCCAGAAGCGTCCTCGTAAGTCCGGGGTCCTTTAAAAGGTCGGTTTCTATTATCGAGGAAATGTTTTTATGGTCCGCGATGTGCTCCGCGAACACGACGAAAGCGACGGGGATATACGCGACGGCTATCGTGCCGATGTAAGCGCCCACGCTGCCGAATTCGCCCGCGCCGTAATCTTTACTGAAAAGCTGAACGAAAGCAAAGTCGGGGTACCATTTCATTTCCTTGAAAAGCTCGAAGTTGATTACCCTAAGCGATTCCGCGCCGTCTATGTAGCTGAACGCGGTGAATATTGCCGCGACGATATATCCCGCGAGTATGCCCAGAACGAAGGGTATCATTTTGAACATCTTTTTGCCGTAAACGCTGCACACTATGGTTACCGCAAGGGTAACGAGTCCGCATAAAAGCGCGATATAGGGCGAACAAGTGGAAACGCTGCCTTTCATTAAATCGCCGACGGCGTTGCCCGCGAGCGAAAGCCCGATTATAGCAACCGTGGGGCCGATAACGACGGCGGGCATAATCTTATCAATCCACTTAACGCCCGCAAACTTGACTACGACGGCTATACCCACGTAGACGAGCCCCGCAAACACGGCGCCTATTATGATGCCGAGGTAACCGAGCGCCGCAGATACGCCGCCCGAGAAAGCGGCGAACATACTGCCCAAAAAGGCGAACGAGCTGCCTAAAAACACGGGGCTTTTGAATTTTGTGAATAACAGATAAACCATAGTGCCGACGCCCGCGCCGAAAAGCGCCGCGGAGGTCGACATGTGGTAACCCGTCTGGCCCTGAACGACCATGGGAACCGCTATCGTCGCCGCAAGTATCGCGAGCACTTGTTGAAGCGCGAACAGTAAAAGCTGCCCCCACTTAGGTCTGTCTTTGATGCCGTAAACCAACTTCATTTTACATACTCCTCTTTTGAAATTTCACTTCTTTAATGATAACATATAATTTACCGAATTGCAATAGCAAAGGCAAATATTGTCAAGATTAATTTCATTATCCTATATCCCTGCTCTCGTGGCAGCAAAAATAAATTATCTGCACGTTTTTTGCAAGCTCATTCAAAAGCTTTGCCGCGCGCGACATATGCTCCGCGTCCAGATTTACGAACGGGTCGTCCAAAATAATGAAGGGCCTCTCCTCCGTAAACATTACGTCGACGAGCGCCAGCCGCAGGCACAGCGCGCACAGCCCGTACTGCCCCGCGCTCAGATGTCTGTCGCTCCTGATTTCGCCGCCCCGCTCGTACTTTATGTTGAAATCGGTGTCGAACACTACCTTTTCGCCGAGCGCCTCTTCGAGCGCGGCGGAGTAGTGCAAAAACCGCTCTTTCACGGGCAGAATATATTTCTCTTTCAAATTGTTTTCGGCTTTTTGCAAAAACTCCTTTGCCTTGCCCAAAACCTCGTGCTTTTTCTTATCCTCGCCCAAAAGCGTCCTCTCGTTTTCGAGCTCGCTTACGATAGACGGCAGCTTTTCGGTAACCGCCTCGTCGTCGCTTATTTCCCTGTCGACGCGCGTCAGCTCCTTATTCAGCAAGGTAAGCTTTTCCGATAGTCTCCCCGTATCCTTCCTTTCGCCCTCGGGCTTTTCCGTCAGAGCGTATTCGGCTTTATAATTTTGCGCCTCCGCCGACAGCTCTTTAAGCCTCTTGCCGTAATAGGCATATTCGCGCGAATAATTTTCCAGCCGCTTGATTGTTTCGGCGAGTCCGCCGTCAACCCGAATCGAATACTTATTGAGTATTCTGTCTGTTTCCGCGTCGCATTCCTCTATAACCGCGCGCGTATGCGCCGCGCTCTCTTCGCTCGCCTTTCTTTCGCCGTCGAGCAAAGTATACTCTAACTTCAACTTATTTATATCGGTTATAAGGTTATTGAAGTCCGCTTCCGCGCCGCTCTCGGTCAGATAGCCGTAACCCGACAAGAAGCCCTTTATATTGCTTTCGAGTATTGTTATTTCGGACTGTAATTTAAGGTACTCGGGATTTGCCTCCGCGGGCGCGGCAACCGCCTTTAAACGGGTGCTGAAATAGGCGAACCCGCTCGCAAACACCGAGCATACGCCTACGACGAGCGCAATTATTCCCGTCAACAAATTCACCGTAACAGCCAGAACAACGCCGATAATGATAATCGCAACAGCGAACGCAATGATGACTACGGGGAGCTTAGCGCCCTTTTTCGCTTCGGCTGCGGGGGCGACGGCGGTAGGAACGCTTTTGAGCCGCTCGCGCATAGCGCCGAGCTCAGATATTTTTTCGCGGCAGTCCCCGATCGCGCTTTCGTCGGGAAGATTTTTGAGTTTGACGTTTTCAAGCTCTTTAAGCCGCGATTCTTTTTCGGCGGTGAAAGCCGAAGCTTCGAGACGGCTTTTTTCGTTTGCTTTTCTTGTTGCCGCCGCGTTCAAAGCCGAAAGTTCCTCCTCGCTCGGAAGCCCCGCGGGATATTTTGCTTTAAGCTTTTCAATTTCCTCCGCCGCTCCCGAAGCGCGCGCAAGCATACGCTCGTAATTCTCCCACTGCTGATAGACTCCGTCCAAGGAGGCGGCGGCTTTTAAGCTCTTTTCGGTTTGGGCGATTTCCGCTTCCAGCCGCTCGCGCTCGCGGTATTTCTCGCCCAGCTTCGCATTCACGTTTTCGGCATTGCGCCTTTTATCTTCGAGGGCTTTTATCTTGTCGTTGCGCTCGTTGATTTTTCCTCCGCCGCCGCGCTGGGCTTTTAAAGCTTTCTGCGCCTTTTCGAGTAAGCCGTACGCTTTATCGAAGCCGCCCTCGTCGGCGTTATCCACGAATTTATTCAATTTTTCGCTTATTCCGCCCGTTACCCCCGACATATCCGCCGTCGAATCGATAAAAACGGTGCGCATAAACGAAGCTTCGTCCAACCCGAATATATCCTTGCCTATGTTTTCGGGCGCGGGCAGCTCTTTGCCCCCCGAATATAGCTTGGTTTCGTCGCCCGTCTGGCTCTTTTTATCGAAAAATCTTTCTATCCTGTAAATTTTCCCGTTCGCGGAAAACGTAAGGTTCCCGCCGAACTTTCCGCCGCCGAACGGCAAATAGCGCTGCCTTTCGTCAAAGCTTTTGCCGCGGGTGGTCGGGAGGCCGTAAAACATAGCCTTTATGAACGCCGCGAGCGTAGTCTTGCCGTAGCCGTTCGGCTCGCACAAGGCGGTCGGGTTTTTGCCGAAATCGAAGTCGCGCCCGCTCATATTGCCGAAATTTTCTATATGGCAGCTTAAAAGCTTCATAAGTTTTCCTCCCTGCCCGCAAGCGCGGAAAGCCCCGCATATATGACGCGCTGTCTTGTTTCCGCGTCCAAATCGGACGAGAGAACCTCGCGCACGAATTCGCCCCGCAAGGACAAGTCGCCCGCGTACTCCTCCGCGTTGAATTTGCGCAGAGTTTTATCCTTGACCGAAATGAAGTAGCAGCTGCCTTCGAGCTGCTTTTGCACCTCTTTTTGGAGCGTTTCGTTGGAGTAGTCTATTTCCCCCGTGAGGTTGAGGCGGACGATATTTTGCTTGCTAATACTAAGCTTTCTGATTTTTTCGAGCGCGGTGTACTCGTCCGAGGTGTCGGATAAGTCGGCGTTAAGCTCTGTTATTTCGCGGCACGCAAAGGGGATAAATCGGGGCGAAATTTTTTCGCCGACGTCCAGAAGGACGAAGCCCTTTTCGCCCGCTTCGTCGAAGCCCCTGCCCTCGGGGCAGCCGCTGTAACACCACACGCCGCGACTGTCGAGCCTGCCGGTGCGGTACTCGTGTATATGCCCCAGCGCGAGGTAGTCGATATTCTTTTCGCGAAGCTTTGTAAGGTTGACCCCCATACCCTCGTCGCCGTGAAGCATGACGATATTGAGCTTGTCCTTTTCAAGCCGCAGGGTCGAGTGGAAGGAGGTTTTGTTTTCGGGAGAAAGCTCTATGCCGCTTATAACCGCGTCGCCGTAGGTATACGCCGTCCATTCGCTGCCGAAGGTTTTCAGATTTTCGAACTTTTCAAAATAGCTTTCCTTGACGTCGTGATTGCCGCGCAGATAAAGAAAGTCTATCTGCGGATTGTTTTTGACCGCGCTGTAAAAGAATTCCTTGTCCTTTTTTACCGGCCTGTCGCTGTCGAACACGTCGCCCGAAAGCATTATAACCTTAACGCCCTCGCTCTTAGCGTAGCTTATAATTCGGGAAAAGGTTTTCCTTACCTCCGCCTTTCTTTCGTCCGCCTTGTCCCCCGGCAGACGGGAATCCATTTTCGAGCCGAGATGTATGTCGGCGCAGTGTATGATTTTCATATAAATATCCTTATTGTAGGCTTCCCCTTCGGGGAAGCTGTCCCGTAGCTTGCGTAAGGGACTGATGAGGTGA
>DOCD01000190.1:6135-7773 GCA_003503945.1 Clostridiales bacterium
TTGCGTAAGGGACTGATGAGGTGACATTATTTAAAAAACCCTCATCACCGCTACGCGGAGCTTCCCCCAAGGGGAAGCCTTTGTTACGCAAAATGCACAGACGCGCGCGATATATGTGCGTTTTAATAGTCGTCGGTAAAACGGTGGCGAACGCCCTCTTTATCCTTATACTCTATAACCGTCTTTAAGCTCACGTTTTCCACGCTGCGGAAAATGTTCTGCTCGACGCCCGCGTCCTCGCTTTCGAGGCGGGCTATGAGCGCCTTGACCTTCATGCGTTTGCTGTCCTCCGAATGGCACGAAACGCTTTCGGTGAACTTGCAGGCGCACTGCAAAAATTCGAGGTTGTTGTAGTCCCGCCACGCCTTGATTGTCTGTTCGCGGATAAGGTACATCGGGCGGATAAGCTCCATTCCCTCGAAGTTCGCGCTCTTGAGTTTGGGCATCATAGTCTGAATCTGTCCGCCGTACAGCATGCCCATAAGTATTGTTTCGATAACGTCGTCGTAGTGGTGCCCGAGCGCGATTTTGTTGCAGCCTAAATCCTTTGCGCGGTGATATAAGTGCCCCCTGCGCATGCGCGCGCAGAGATAGCACGGGGATTTATCTATATTGACTACGCTATCGAATATATCCGTTTCGAAAATCGTTACGGGTATGTTTAAAAGCTTTGCGTTGCTTTGAATTTTAAGGCGGTTTTCCTCGCTGTAACCGGGGTCCATAACGAGGAAAACGAGCTCGAACGGAATTTTGTTGTGCCTTTTGAGCTCCTGAAAGAGCTTTGCCATCAGGAAGGAATCCTTCCCGCCCGACATACACACGGCGATTTTATCGTTCGGCAGAATAAGCCCGTACTCGACAATGGCTTTCGTAAAGCGCGAAAACAGCTTTTTACGGAATTTTTTACGCAGGCTTTCTTCGCAGATTTCCGCAGGGGTTTTCATGGGAATAATGTTATCGTCCATACCGTTATCGTTCGTGCCGCCCCGCCCGTTTTTCGCGCGGGGCGGCGGTAAATTATTTTCGGTTATATATTAAACCATTTAAGCGAGTTTGTCAAATAATTAAAGAGGAACGCATAAGCTTATGCGTTCCTCTTAGATATTAATCCGAAAGTTTTCTGCGGATTACCCTGCCGCCCGTCAAAGCTATCATTTTGACGGCTTCGAGCGAGAAGTCGTCCGCTTCGACGTTGAGCGGTTTGTTTATCGCGCCTTTTGCGAGTACCTTTATAACGGTAACGTCTTTGGCGATCAGTCCTTTTTCGCGCAGGTTTTCCACGGTTACGAGCTCGCCCGCCTTATAATTTTTGGAAAGCGAATCGATATTTACTATACCTTTCTTTCTCTTAACGCGCGTTTCACGCTTTACGACTACCTTTTCTTCGACGATTTGTTTTGCCTCTTCGTCGCTCATTGCCTCGTCGACCTTTTCAACGTCGACCTCTTCGAGAATTTCGAAATCCCTCTCGGGCAAAACCACTTCTTCAACGGGCTCAGGTTCGGGCTCAGGCTCGGGTTCGGGTTCGGGCTCGGGCTCAGGTTCAGGCTCGGGCTCAGGTTCGGGTTCAGGCTCGGGCTCGGGCTCAGGTTCGGGTTCAGGCTCGGGCTCGGGCTCGGGTTCGGGTTCGGGCTCAGG
>DOCD01000008.1 GCA_003503945.1 Clostridiales bacterium
TGCCTTACCGCTTGGCGACACCCCAATATAAAAGCCGCTATCGGCTTTTGCTTAATTATTATATATAAACAATCGCAAAATTACAAGCATTTTTGCTTGTTTTTCCCTATTTTATTAAAATTAAAATATTCAGTTTGCTTTTTTGGACTTTTTTGCGGGTTTGCTGCCGATGCTGTTTTTGTTTGCGAACGACAGGATTTTTTCCGTAGAACCGAAAACGAGTATGTGATCGCCGGTTTCGAAAACGTAGTTGGGCCCCGGAGAAGGGACTATATTTTTACCCTTTTTGATAAGCAAAATATTCAATCCGTATTTCCCGCGCGGGTTTTCGTCGACAAGCGTTTTGCCGCTCCATCTTTCGGGCACGGCGATTTCGAATATGGAGTATTCCGCATCGATTTCGATATAGTCGTACACGCTTTCCGAATTGAGTTTTACTGCAAGCTTCTCGGCGAGGTCGTGGTTGGGATAAACCACTTCGTCGGCGCCTATACGGTATAAAAATTTACGCTGAATTTCGGTGTCGGCGCGCGATACCACCCATTTCGCCCCCAAATCTTTAAGGTTCGAGGTTATTTCGAGGGAGGACTGGAAGTCGTCGCTTATGGCAACGACGCAGACGTTGAACGAGGGGATATCCATTGCTCTTAAATTATCCGCATTCATACAGTTCGCAATCAAAGCGTTGCTGTATTTAGGCGCGAGCGTATTTATAACGTCCTCGTCCTTATCGACAATCATAACCTCGTCGCCCATATTTATGAGCATTTCGCCGAGGGTTTGTCCGAATTTTCCCATTCCTATCAATAAAACCGATTTCATAATGTTTACCTGTTAAAAATATATTTTACCCGATTAGCAATGAATCTACGGGTTTTCTTATTTCCGCCGTGGTTTTCTTTTCGCCGAGCGCGAGGGCAAGGGTAAGTATGCCCACTCTGCCGGCGTACATTAAAAATATTATAATTATTTTCGAGGGTATTGCCAAATCCGGCGTAAGCGAAAGGCTTAAACCCGTATTGCTCAGCGCGGAAACGCATTCGAAAAGCACGGCTTTGAACGTGACTTCGGGCTGAATTGCGCATATCGCCGTGGCGGATACCATAACAAACATAAGGCACGCTGCGAGTATTGCAAGCGCCTGAGAAAGCAGCGAATAATCTATGCGTTTTTTACCGATGTTTATATCTCTGTGTCCGCGAAAAACAGCAAGCATACCCATAATAATTACGGTGAAAGTGCCGACGCGTATGCCGCCCGCGGTCGAGCCCGAACCTCCGCCGATAAACATCAGCAACACCGTTAAAATGTAGCCGCTTTCCGAAAATAACGCGTAATCGGCGTTGGAAAAGCCCGCGGTGCGGGGGGTCATTGAATTGAAAAGAGAAGCAAGCACGAGTTCCCCGAAATTAAAATCGGCATAAGCGGGGTTGTTGCGTTCGAATAAGACGAACAGCGCGGTGCCGCCTAATAGAAGTACGGTATTTACGAGCAAAACGACCTTTGTGTTCAACTGAAATTTTTTAACATTGAACTTGCAGTCGATTACGTCTCCCCAGACGCAAAAGCCGAGTCCGCCCAGATAAATCAATCCCGTAACCGTTAAGGAAACGAGCGGGTCGCGGGCATACGCCGAAAGCGAAATAAACAGTCCGTTTTCGGGGCTGCCCATTAAGTCGAACCCCGCGTTACAGAACGCCGAAACGGAGTGCCATACCGAAAAATACACACCGTTTGCCGCGCCGAAGTCGGGTATAAATCTTATCATAAGCAGCAGCGCGCCCAGCCCTTCGCATATGAACGTACCTATGACAATTCTTTTGAGAAGGGTGGATAGCCCTTTCATATTACCCCTTGAATCCATTATGAAGGCGTTGCGGCTGCCGAGCCCCATGCCGTGTTTAAATATAAGGAACAGTGCGGATACGAGGGTCATAAACCCCAGCCCGCTCGCCTGAATCAGAAAAAGGATAACAAGCTGTCCGAACAACGTCCAGTGCGTGGCTGTATCGAACGGAACGAGCCCCGTGATACATACGGCGGAAGCGGCGGTGAACAGCGCGTCAAGGTAGGAGGTTTCCTGCCCGTCCTTCGTCGCGCACGGCAAAATAAGCAGGATACTTCCTAAAACCGTACCCGCAAGATATGCAAGAGCAAGCAATTGCCATACTGAAATTTTCACCCGTTTTTTAACTTTCATCTGCCGTCTTTAAGCATATGCGTTTCCGTTAATGTGCTTGCGGAAGCACTTCTGCCTGTAAATGTATCCGTATTCATTCGATTGTCGGCGCATACGTCGTCCCGACCGAAATTTACCACCTTAATTATAAGTATTTGCAAATTAATTGTCAACCATTATTATAATATTAGCTCCGCTTAGCGTTTTCACCATTTTGCGGGTCGGGGCATATGTTGGTTTTATGGGAAAATATTTCGGAACCGACGGCTTCCGCGGTGAAGCGGGCGTTACAATCACTGCGGAGCACGCCTATAAGGTGGGGCTTATTTTAGGCTATGTTTTCGGACGACGCAAGGGCAAATGCAGGGCGGTTATCGGCAAGGATACGAGGCTTTCGTCATATATGCTCGAATACGCGCTTGCTTCGGGGCTGACCGCGGCGGGCGCGGACGCGTATATTCTGCACGTTACGACAACCGCTTCGGTGTCGTACATAACCCGTTGCGACGGCTTCGATTGCGGGATTATGATTTCCGCGAGCCACAACGTGTTTTCGGATAACGGAATTAAAATATTCAATTCGCAGGGCGAAAAGCTCGAAGACGGAATAATCGCGGTAATCGAGGAGTACCTCGACGGCAACGTTTCGGAAATACCGCTTGCAAGCGGCATGAACATAGGGCGTACTGTCGACTACATTTCGGGCAGAAATAGATATATAGGTCATCTTATTTCTCTTTCCGCGTGCTCCTACAAGGGATTAAGAGTGGGGCTCGACGCCGCGAACGGCAGCGCGTTTATGATTGCCCGAAGCGTTTTCGACGCGCTCGGCGCGAAAACTTTTCTGATAGGTGCGTCGCCCAACGGGTTGAACGTAAACGATGGCGTAGGCTCGACGCATATCGAGCGGCTTGCCGAGCTCGTCAAGACTAATTCGCTCGATCTAGGCTTTGCTTTCGACGGCGACGCAGACAGATGCATAGTCGTCGACGAGCACGGCGTAGTGCTGACGGGCGACGAACAGCTTTTTATCGCCGCCGAGTATTTAAAATCGCGCGGGGAGCTGTTCGGGGATAAAATTGTTTGCACTGTAATGAGCAACGGCGGGCTCGTCAAAAGCCTCAAGGCAAGCGGGATAAGCTGCTCGTTGTGCGGCGTCGGCGACAAAAACGTCTGCGACGAAATGAACAGGACGGGTGCGGTTCTTGGCGGCGAGCGCAGCGGACACATAGTCTTTTCCAAATACGAAACCACGGGCGACGGGCTCGTGAGCGCGATAATGCTTATGGAGGCGGTCGTCGAAAACAAGTGCCACGTTTCCGAGCTGTTGAAGGGTTACAGGGCGATGCCGCAGGTTCTCGTCAATATTTCCGTCGACGACAAGGTGGGGGCGGTGCGCCGAATAGCCGATGCTGCGGAAAAGCTTGAAAAAAGCCTTGACGTGCGGCTCGTCGTCAGGGCTTCGGGCACCGAACCTCTCATTCGCATAATGGCGGAGGGCGAAAGCTACGAAAACTGCGTCGAAGCGTGCGCGCGTATTCGCGAGAAAATCGAAAACTGAGCGGACGGGGGTTTTATATGTGCGGAATTATAGGTTACACGGGCGGCAAGGCCGCCGCAAAAATAATATACGAGGGGCTGAAACGGCTGGAATACAGAGGGTATGACTCCGCCGGCATATCTGTGCTTTGCGACAGTGAAATAAGGACGGTGAAACGCCTCGGCAGGGTGTCCGCGCTGGGCGGCTTTCTCGGAAAAATGCACGGGAGCACGGGTATAGGGCATACCCGCTGGGCAACCCACGGCAAGCCCTCCGACGAAAACGCTCACCCGCATAACTCGGGTATGTTTTCAATCGTCCATAACGGAATAATCGAAAACTATTCGCAGCTTAAAAGCGAATACCTGTTGGGCGAAAGTTTTTTATCCGATACCGACAGCGAAGTTATCGTAAAGCTTTTAAATAAGTTTTACGACGGCGACTTGCCGTCCTCCCTGGCACGCGTATGCGGACTATTGCGCGGTTCGTACGCGCTTGCCGTAATATGCGCGCAGTTCGACGGAATTGCGGTCGCAAAGCGCGGCAGTCCCGTTATAATCGGATACGGCGAAAACGAAAACTTTGTAGCGAGCGATTTGCCGGCGCTTGCGGGAATGTGCAAAAACGTAGCCGTTTTAAACGACGGCGATATCGCGCTTTTAACGGCTGACGGTGTAGCGATTTTCGACGAGAACCTTCAAGGGGTTATCCGCGAAATACTGCCAAACCCCGCAAAGCCCGCCGACCTCGAGCTTAGCGGCTGCCCGCACTATATGCTCAAAGAAATAAGGGAAGTCCCCGCGGCGATAGAGCGGACGTGTCAAGCGTACGCGTACGTCGAAAACTCCGTAAAAAAGGCGCTTGCGGGCGTCGACAGAGTGATAATTACGGGTTGCGGCACGGCTTATAACAGCGGGCTTGCCGCAAAGAGGTACATAGAGAGCTTTGCTCGAATCCCCGCAGAAGCGGAAATAGCGGGGGAATTCAGGTATAAAAACCCCGTCGTTACTTCGCGTACGGCGGTAATTGCGGTAAGCCAGAGCGGCGAAACCGCAGACACGGTGGAGGCGGCGGAGCTCGCCTTATCGCTGGGCGCGAAAGTTATCGCGGTAACAAATTCGCCATACTCGCGCCTTACGCGGTGCGCGGACGTCGTCGTTCCCGTGGAGGCGGGCTGCGAAATATGCGTTGCCGCGACGAAGAGTTATTCGGGGCAGATTACGGCGCTTTATATGATTGCCCGCACGCTCGCGGGCTTCTCCGCGCAAAGCTCGGCGGATAGAATAGCGCCATTCCCCGCTTTGTGCGCTCAAACTGCGGAAAGGGAGGATATCGACGGGCTTGCGGATATGTGCGCCCGCTCGTACGGGACGTACTTTCTGGGCAGGGATACCGATTATGCCGTGGCACAAGAGGGAAGCCTTAAATTAAAGGAAGTATCCTACGTGCCGAGCGAGGGCTATCCCGCGGGCGAGTTGAAGCACGGCACGCTTGCGCTTATCGATATACGCACCGTAAGCGTGTTTATAATAACCCGCCCCGATCTTGCTGAAAAGTGCTCGAACGCCGTCGAACAGGTTCTGTCGCGCAAAGGCAAAGCGGCGGTAATTACCAACGTTACGGAGGTTGCCGAGCGGTTTAAAGACAGGGCGTACGTAATTGAAATCCCGCCTTGCGACGAGTGGCTTTCACCGCTGGTATCGTCGGAGGTATTGCAGCTTCTCGCATACAAAACTGCGCTTTTATTAGACCGCGACCCCGACAAGCCCCGCAACCTTGCAAAGAGCGTTACGGTGGAGTAGACAAGATAATCAAACGAAACCGAGCATAAACCGCTCGGTTTCGTTATCTGTATAAAGCATACAATAAAAGGCGAATCCGTCTCCTACCGGAAACGGGTTCGCCTTTAACTTGTTTGGTGACCCGTTTTCAGTCTTATTCGAATACGCTTAAAACGGAATATCACTATCGTCATCAAATGGCGATTTTATCTCTTCTTCTTCCCAAATAATATAAGATTTTAATTTTTCTTTATTTCTAATATCTTTTAGTATATTGTTTTCATCAAACAACTCTTCTGATAGTTTTAGAGTTTGCCGCATAGAAATTGTTATTCGGGTATAAACTCTTATCAAATCAGGTAACTCTTGCTCTATTGTGAACCCTAATAATTGCATAAATTCATCAATAGTATCAATGTCATTTAAATACAAATATGATTTTGATAAGCCTAAGTGGTTTCTTATAATTTGCAAAGGCACTTTGTTAACCAAAACAGAACAGTTAAATTTATCTACAAATTGGTCTTGTTGTTCAACAAAATTGTCTAACATTATCTTCATTCTATCCGCAGTTTCTTGCAAATCATACATAGTTGTACCATTAGTTAATGTAGCTTCCTTAGTTAATAATCGTTGAAACATACCTGCAAACTGTGATTTTAAATTTTCAATAATATCACTTGTATCATCAAAAGCAGTTATTGGATTGTTTTTAACAGTTTGTTTTAATTCAGCTATAAATTCGTGAATTTTAATATTATCAGCGAACGCAGGAATGAAATTGTTATCTTTATTTTTTAGATAGGTTGCATTTTCCACATAAACATCTTTCATAATAAAGATAAAAATCTTCTTTCTATCTTTCATTGCGGCTTTTAATTCATTCATTGTAATAGAATAATCATTACCTATTGACTGTGAGCCGAAATGATTTCCTATAATACAAACTAAAATATCACAGTTAGAAATCTCATTATAACAATCATTTTCTAATGGTTCGTTTTGAGTATATGCCACGCCCGCCCTTTCGTGCATAACAGGCTCATAACCTAAACCTTTAATAAATTCTGCTAAATTACTTCTTTCCTGTTTTAAATCATAATATGTTGAACTGATAAAAACCTTAGGTACAGCCATTATTTTCCTCCGTAAAATGATACAGCATAGTTAAATATTATTTCACTATCATATAAACCAAAAAATATTAGGTCAAACGCTTTTTTGCATTATGCTCATCTTTAAAACTTTATATAAATGGCTTGCATATTTCCGTAAAAAGAAATATAATATTTCTAACAAGCGAAATGAGGTGCTTTATGGATTATGTTACAGCGAGAGAAACGGCCGAACAATGGAACGTTACAGAACGGCAAATTTATAATTACTGTAATGACGGTAAAATTGATGGGGCAGTAAAACGAGGAAGCGTTTGGCTTATTCCTATTAACGCTCATAAACCACTTGACGCAAGATATAAAAAAGACGACATTGAAGTAACAAATAATGTTAAGTGCGGCGATTGTTTGCAACTCATTGATGAAATACCAAATGAAACATTAGACCTTATTGTTACATCTCCGCCTTATTGGGCAAAACGTATTTACAATGGCTCCGGTGAATTGGGTTCGGAAGCCACACCTGAATTATATGTATCCACTCTTGTATCGTATTTTGATAAGTTTAAATCGAAACTGAAAAAAGACGGAAACCTGTTTGTTAATATCGGTGATACTTTTTTTGGTTCCGGTGCAGGTGCTTGGAGTAAATATTTAGATGATGACGGCAACATAACGGAATATCAAAAAGAAAGAAAAGAAAAGTATTTTACAACTAAACCCCTACAACCCAAAATTCAACAAAACGGAAAACTATATCAAAACAAACAACTGCTTTTAATTCCTGCAAGATTTGCTATTGCTATGCAAGAAAACGGTTGGATATTACGTGATGATATAATTTGGCATAAACCAAATCGAATACCGGCAAGTGTAACGGACAGATTTAATAACACGTATGAGCACGTTTATCATTTTGTAAAAAGCAAATCTTATTTCTTTGATTTAAATGCAGTTAAAGTTCTTGGCGCAAACGGCAAAATGAAAAACCCGGGAGATGTGTGGTCTATTAACACGCAACCATTAGACGGAAATCATACAGCTTCTTTCCCTGAAAAATTGATAGAGCAAATTGTTATGGCAGCTTCACCTAAAAATGGAGTAGTCTATGACCCTTTTATGGGTACTGGAACAACTTGGGTAGTGTGCGAGAAATTAAAACGTAATTTTATTGGACACGAAATAAATAACGAATTTGTACAATATGCCTATTCACGTTTTATCAACACAATTAGGAAATAGAAATGAGCAACTTTATTGAAATAAACCATTCAAAAACTTGTGACTGTTCAAGTAAATTTTTATCTTGTATGCCGCCGAGAGAATGGATGAAATGTCAAATTGGCGTATGGGAATTTAAATATGAGCAACGTGATGTGCGTGATAAAAATTTACACCCTGCAACATTCCCGATTTCTCTACCGAAAAAGATTATAGAATTGTTTACCCATAAAGGCGAACTTGTGCTTGACCCGTTTGTAGGTTCAGGTACAACATTGGTAGCGGCGCAAGACTGTGAGCGCAATGCAATAGGTTTCGACTTAAACGAAAAATACATAGAATTGGCAAAATCACGTATATTAGATAGTTCCCCGACAAAAGCTATTGCAATTTGTGACGATGCCAGAAATATATCAAATTATATTGAGCCAAAATCAGTAAAACTAATAGTCACCTCGCCACCCTATGCTAATATTTTAAATCATAAACGCACAAACAAGAGCCGTAGGGGTGATGAACGGCATAATGAGCAATATGGAAAAATAGAACAATATAGCCAAGACCCGAGGGACCTTGGCATATTGGAAGCACCTATTTTTGAAAAAGCAATAACAGAAGTGTTTTCTAATTTAAAACCCGTGTTGAGTGACAATTCAAATGTTTTAATTAACATTACTGACGCTTGGATAGATAAAAAGCGTGTTCCGCTGCATATAAATGTTATTAACGCAATGCAAGCGGCAGGATATAGCTTAAAAAACACAATTATTTGGGATAGGCGTAATATCGTTAACAGAATTGGTATTTTTGGTTGGCCGACTAACTATATAACAATGGGAACAACCTTTGAATACATTTTGAATTTTGTAAAAGACTAAACTTCGATATGTACGTCATATAAATCTATTTTTCTTGACGGTCTTATTCTGATTTTTGTGCCGTGATTATGTCCGGTACGTGCGTCAAAATCTACATAAATCGAGCCGTCTTCCACTAAACGTAAAAAGCGTTCCAATGTGGGTTTCATATAAGCCTCAAAATTTTGATATTTAAAAAATTCAACGCCATCTACTGTTTTTCTATCAACGTTGACATAAAGTAGATTTGCAATTTTTGTATCCAATATTTTTTGAATACTATCAAAACTCCAATAAGGACGTATGGCAAAATTATCAAGGCCAACGCCTTTTTCTAATGTTTCCTTCCAAGCATTATGCCGTTCGCTAATTTTTGTGTAATCGAAATCTATATATAATTGTTTTTTGTCATAATCAAGAGACACTTTTAAACCTCTGTCACTATATTCGGTAAAATGTAGGGTGGCACGAAAACTTCTTTCTGAATTAGGGTATTTCAAACCTGCTTCTTGATGTTGCCAACCATATTTAGGCAACAAAATAGAGGGCACTATTTTTGCGCTTCTCGGTTCGGGTTCAGTATGAAATAAGGTTAAAAGTGAATTTGAAGTAGAGCGATGACTTTTAATTTCCCATTCGCCCATATCTGGCAATTGATAATTATTTTCTGCGATATCTAACAAATCTTCTAACGTGTTTCCAACGCCACCGTCATTGCCGGCCCTATGACTTGAAATCCAACCCATTTGTTCAATTTCTAAAAATCTTTTCTTAAATAATTCAAAAGTATTGTTCATCCTAATTTTTCTCCTAAAATGTAAAAAATTCAGCAAGCGTAACATTTAAAGCATTTGCTAATTTTTCTATATTAACAATAGAAATGTTACGCTTCCCACATTCAACACTCGTTATATATGTCCTATCAAGTTGGGCATTATCCGCCAATTCCTCTTGACTTATACCGATTTTATTTCGCAGTTCTTTTACACGTTTTCCGACTGCTTGTTTTATATCCATATATGTACCTCACTATAAAATTAATTATACTATTTTGTGACTTTTCTAACAACGGACTTTAAGTCACATTTGTTGTCAAAAAATTTTATGGCACTGTGGCGGGTGCTTGATATAACGAGCG
>DOCD01000076.1 GCA_003503945.1 Clostridiales bacterium
ATCACGGGTTTTTCAAACCCCTCCGAATTCACCGCGTCGGGGCAGAACTGCGGCTCTAAACAAAAGCCGTACCACCTGTCGTAAAAGCCGTTTTTGCCGCGGCAGCGCCCCATCATCCCGCCCGTATACAGTTGCAGACACGGAAGGTTTGTATAGACGCTCATTTTTACGCCCGTCTTTAAGCTTTCCGCCAGAGCGGCAAAACCGCCGTCGAGGATAAAATTGCAGTCGTAGCCCGAAATAGCCTTAACCGGCGCCGCGGCGTAATCGGCGTCTATCCGTTTGGGCTTACGGAAATCGAACGGGGTGTTTTCGACCGCCGCTATTTCGCCCGTGGGGATAAGCTTATTATCCGCGGGGGTGTAGTAAGACGCATTTACCGTAAGCATATTGCCGAGGCAATCGCCCGAGCCCTCGCCGTCGAGGTTGAAATACGCGTGGCAGGTCGGGCAGAAAAGGGTATCCTTGTCGCTCTCGGCGGTATATCTTATTTCCAGCTCGCCGTCCTCCACGGTAAAAGTGACCGTGAACGCCAGATTGCCGGGATACCCCTCCTCGCCGTCCGCCGCGGTATAGCGCATAGTAAGGGAGTTTTCCGTATGCCCGCACGCCTCGAACGCGCGTTTATCGAAGCCGTGAAAGCCGCCGTGCAAATGGTTGGCCCCTTCGTTTTGCGAAAGGGAGTAGGTTTTACCGCCGAGGCTGAATTTCCCGCCCGCGATTCTGTTTGCAACCCTGCCCACCGTCGCGCCGCAATATGTGCCGCTCGAAATATAGTCCTCGATGCTGCCGAAGCCCAGCACTATATCGACGCCGTTAACTTTAAGGCTGTGCAAAAGCCCGCCGAAATCGCTTATTTCGGCGCGGATTGCCCCGTCCTCTATGGTATAAAGATAATGCTTTTTTCCGTTGTATGTATCGTAATATTGTTTTTCCATAATTAATTTACCCAAGTTTTTCGACGGTAATTCCGTCCGCTATCTCCGCATTGTAAATTTTACAGTCGTATCCTATCTTCTTTTTATACTCTGCCGAAACGGTTTTTTTGAAATCGTCGACGCCGTCCTTGTCGACAATCGACACTGTGCAGCCGCCGAAGCCCGCGCCCGTCATCCTCGACCCGACGCATGCGGGGTGCTTCTGCGCCGCCTCGGCGAGCGCGTCCAACTCCCTGCCCGTGACCTCGTACAGCTCTTTGAGCGATTTGTGCGAAGAATTCAACAGCCCGCCCAGACCTTTAATATCGCCGCGCTTCATCGCCTCCGCCGCGAGCGTAACCCTTTCGCACTCCTCGACGACGTGCCTGCACCTGTCGTGCACCTTGCCCTTTAAAAGCCCGCCGTACTTTGAAAACATTTCGGGCGTGACCTCGGCAAGGCAGCTTACGGGCAAAACCGTCTGTAAAGCTTCGAGCCCCGCCTCGGTTTCGGCGCGACGCTCGTTATACTTGCTTTCGGCAAGGTTGTGCGGCTTGTTGCAATTGATTATGACAAGCGAATAATCGCCCAGCCTGAACGGCACGTATTCGTGAGTCACGCTCTTGCAGTCGAGTATCATAGCGCAGTCCTTTTTGCCGTTCGCCGAAGCATACTGGTCCATTATCCCGCAATTAACCCCCGCATATTCGCGTTCGGCGCGCTGCGCAATAAGCGCGATTTCCCTCTTGTCGAGAGCTTCGCCAGCAAGCGTCGCGAGCGCGGCGAGCGTGCTTACCTCTATCGCCGCCGAGCTTGACAGCCCGCTGCCGAAAGGCACTGTGCAGTCGTAAAGCATATCGCAGCCCATAACCTTATGCCCCGCGGACTTCCACAAATGCGCGCAGCCCGCCTGAAATTTAGCGTACTTTTCGTCTGCATAGCTTTCGAGCTTGCCGATATCCAGCGTAACCTTATCGGACAGCGTCGTCCAGCTTAAATTTATCTTGTCCGTGCCGTTGGGGCGCGCATATATTGTGTTCTTCAAGGAAAGCGCGGCGGGAAAAACCTTGCCCCCGCAATAGTCGATATGCTCGCCTATGATATTAATCCGCCCTGCGGCGGTAACCTTGTAGTCGTAACCTTTCATAATTCAAACCCCGCTTTTTTAAGAAATTCTTCGAAACGCCCGTCGTCCGCGAATACCGCGGTGTTTTCGAGTATGCGGTAGCATATACTGCCGAGCTCCGCGCGCATTGCCGCGCCGACGTTTACAAATCTTCCGCTTGAAAAAAGCCCCTTGGTTTCGTCGTAAACGAGCTTAAACCTGTCATATTCGGGGGGCAACGGGCGGTTTTCGGCGATTAACCTTTCAACCTCGGCAAGCTCCTCCTCGAGCCTGCCCGGGAGAATGAACAGCCCCTGCGCCTCAATTAAGCCTATACTTTCCTTTTTTATGGAATGAAATTCGGGGTGGGCGTGGAAAACGCCGTCGGGATATTTTTCGCTCGTTATATTGCTGCGGAGAATTATATTCATCTCGTACCCCTCCGCCGTCTTTATTACGGTGGGGCTTACGGCGTTGTGCACGCCGTCCTTATCCTCGGCAATCAGCCCGAGCTCGGGCACGGAGTAGCCCTCCCACGCCCTTCTTATCTTTTCCGAAACCCCGCAGATATCCTCGCGGCTGCCGCTTAAAATGCGGATTACCGTGCCCGGCCAGTCTAATATTCCTATCTTCGCCGCGGGATACTCCCCGTCCTTTACGTATTTTTTTATTTTTGCGCGGTGCAGAGGCAACACCTCGCCGCCGCCCTGATAGTGGTCGTGCGCCAGAACGCTTCCGCCTATCCTCGGCAGGGGCGCGTTGCAGCCTATGAAATAGTGCGGGAATAAATCCACGAAATCGAGAAGCTTATAAAAGGTCGACTTATCAACGTGCATCGGGATATGCTCGCAGTTCACCGCTATACCGTGCTCGGAAAAATAGCCGTAAGGCGAGTATTGCCAGAACCAGGGCTGCGAGCCCAGCGTGATTGAAACAGTCCGCAAATTCCTTTTATTCCTTGCGCCGAAGCCCTCGTTTTCGCGGCATATCACGCACTTTGCAAACCCGCCGTCCACGCTGTTGCCCGCCTTTGCCTTCTTCGGGTCGCGGAATTCGGGCTTGGCTTTATTGATTGTTACAACCAGACCCTCGCGCGTGTCGAAGCGGGGATTTTTGTCGAGCACGGCTTTTTTTACGTACATGTTTTTTACGCAGTAATCATAAAACCAGTCGGTCGCGGCGCGGCTTCCCTCTTCTTTTAGTATCTTATGAAAAGCTTCGTCCACGGCGGACGGCGGGAGCGAAAGCTCGCCGTAAATTTTGTCTTCAAGCTCCGCGCCCTCCGCGCCCGATAAGAAAATTTCCGCAAGCCTGTTCTTTACGTAAAATTCGTCACGTTCGTCGAGCCCGAGGTTTGTTTTGGCGTACTCGGTCAGCTCGTTTATTTTATCTATGAAATCCATTATTCATTCACCTCTATTACCGCTTCGCCCTTAAGCCCGTTGCCCGTTGCAAAAATCGTCACCTTTTCCGCCTCCGCCTTTATAACCGCGAGCGCGCGCCCGTAATACGTGTCGGTGGACGTGCCCGAATATCCGTCCGCGTTATAGGGACAGGCGTGACCCAGCGCGAGCAGACTGCCGCCCGTGACGGCGACCTCGATTCTGCCCCGCTCCAACGGCTTGACTTCGCCTTTGCCGTCGGTATAAGCAAGGTTTACAAAGCACACTTCGCCGCGCTTTACACGCCGCTTTTCGGGCATAACTTCAAGCGCCCTTTCGCCGCCCGCCGTTTTGAGCGAGCTGCGGCTCAGCTCCTTGCCGTCCCTGCCGAGGTTGACGGCGGTTATTTCGCCGTCGTAATATCTTACGTTGAAGTCGAAGCGGCAGTTCTTTTTAAACTTTTTCCTGCCGACCCTTTTGCCGTTTATATACAGCTCGACTATCGGCGCTCGCGAATACACCTCTACTTTCGCCTTTTTTCCGTTCAGCCCGTTCCACGACCACGAGGGAAGCGCGTTTGAAAACTTCCACGCGGACGGCGAATGCTTTTCCTTGGTGCGGCTTACGGGCACGACCGCAATCTGCGGTTTGTCGGTGAGCTCGAACGCAACCAAAGTATACAGCGCCTCGCCCAGCGGCGTGCCGATTAAATCCACCCTGCCGCTGCCCGCGGTAAGCCAGCCGACGCCGTGCAGAAAGCTCGGCGCGTATTCCTTATACTCCCAGCTGCCCACGCCGACCTCGCCGAGGTAGTCCATACCCGCCCAGACGAAATCGCCTATGAGCGCGGGATTTTTCTTTGCGAACTCCCAGAAAGCGTACGCGTCCGAACAGAAGGTTTCGCTGCCTAAAATAATCCTTTCGGGGTACTTCTTTATATCGTGTTTATACCGCTTTATGCCGTAGTTGTAGCCCGCCACGTCCATAACCGCGAAGCAGTCGCGCGTCTTTTTATCGCAGCCGGGGAGCTTTGCCATAGTCTTCATAAAAGAATCGCCCGTGAGCCCCGCAAGCGCGTTGAAAAATTCGCTGCCGACTTTTTTGTTCGGGTTTTTCTCGGCTTTCTTGTCCGAATACTGCCCGAAGCCCAGAGCGTAAAGGTAGTTGAAAAATATGTTTACGCCCGTCGTTACGGGGCGGTCATTATCGTATTGCTTGCAGACGGCTTTCATTTGCCTGAACAGCTCTATACCGCGCTTTTCGCCCGTTTCCGCAACCTCGTTGCCGAGCGAATACATTATTACGGACGGGTGGTTATAGTCCTTTTCGACCATATCCTTTATATCGCGGGCGTACCACTCTTCGAGGTAAGTAGCATAGTCGTACCTGTTTTTATGAATGTACCACATATCCGAGTACTCGTCCATAACCAGCATACCCAGCCTGTCGCACGCGTCTAAAAGTGATTTTGCGCAGGGGTTGTGCGCGGAACGGATAGCGTTGTAGCCGTTTTGTTTTAAAATTTTAACCTTTCTTTCCTCGGCTTCGGGGTAGCTTCTCGCGCCCAGAATACCGTTGTCGGAGTGTATACACGCGCCGCGGATAATTACTCTTTCACCGTTAATGCAAAGCCCGTCGGTATGGTCGCAGGTAAGCGTGCGGATACCGAAATTTACGCTCTGTTCGTCGTCGCCGAAAAAAGCGCGGCAGGTATACAGCTCGGGCGTATCGACCGACCAGAGCTTTGCGTCGCGGATTTCGAGCGCGAACACGGCGTTGCCGTCGTTCTGCGCGCAGGTTGCCGCCGCAACCTCTTGCCTGTCCTTTTCGATTGCGATTTTCACTTCGCCCACGCCCGTCGTCTGCACGGTTACTTCCACCGCAGCAGGGTAAAGCGAAAGGGTGCGTATCCTTACTCCGTTCAGGACTATGCGTTTTTTGTTACCGACGTACATATTGACGGGGCGGTAAATGCCCGCGCCCGAATACCAGCGGCTGTTGGGCTGGTCGGCATTCCTCGCGAGTACGCGAATTTCGTTTTCCCGACCGTATCTTAAATTTTTATTTGCGGTCACGTAAAAATTAGTGTAACCGTACGGGCGGAAGGCGGCTTTTTCGCCGTTTATATACACTTCGGCGTTGTGATAGACCCCCTCGAACTCGAAAATTACGTCCTTGCCCTCGTAATCCTCGGGCACGGTAAAGGTTTTTACGTACTCGTAATCCGCGCCGTGATACCAGCCGGTGTTTACGCCCGCCTCCGCATCCTTTGTACGTTTTTCGCACATAGCCGCGTCGTGCGGAATTTCGACCTCCGTCCACTCGCCGCCGTCGGTTCGACGGAATTTCCAGCCTGCACCGAAATCAATCTTAATCATAAACTTCCCCTTTTTATTTTCCTATATTAATTATATTGCATAATTTTTCTTTTTACAAGAAATCAGTTTGCCCGTTTTTGGAATTTATTTTACTTTTTTATTGTTTTTTGCGCTTTGATAGATAAATTTCAGACTTTTATTTACTTTTATTGTTGACTTGGCTGAGTTACGGCATTATAATTACAGTCGGGTGGCGAAATGATTATTAACCGTGAAGAATGGCGGATACAAAAAGGGGCGTCGATTTGGTTCGGCAGATATAAAAATTCGCGGAACGTGCCGCACTGGCACTACGAGTGCGAATTGATTTACGTGGACAAGGGCGAGCTTGACGTACTGTGCAACAGCGTCACCTATCGCGTTTGCGCGGGGCAGACCGTTTTCATCGACGGCAAAACCATACACAGCACTAACGCCGCAACCCCCGATACCGAAATTACAATGATTGTTTTCGACACGGGAATGCTCGATTTTATTACGGGCGGACTTACCCCCGAACGCCCGCTGTTTGAAAATTACTGCGAAATCCCCGCGCTGTATTCGCGGCTCAAAGAGGAGTACTCGCATAAAAAGCAATTTTACTTCCGAAGAATGATGGTCGAGCTAACCGCAACATTGATAGACGCGCTGAGGAAAGAAAGGTTAATAAAAAAGAAAGCTTCTTTGAACACGACGGACAGAGTGTTCGCCCTTATGGAGGACGCCGCGAAAAACTGCGCCGACTACGACTTCGAACGGGCGGCGAAATTTATGAATATGAACCCCGCTTACTTTTCGCGGCTTTTCCACAAGCTTACGGGCATAACCTTTTCGCAGTATTTAAATTACGTTCGTTGCGAAAGGGCGGTGAATATGCTGAACGAAAACACCGATTTGACTATAACCGAAATCGCCTCGCGCAGCGGATTTATGACCATACGCAACTTCAACAGAACTTTCAAAAGCATTACGGGCTATTCGCCCAAAACCCTGCCCAAGGGCTTTGTGCTGACGAACAGGTACGACACTTTGAACGAACAAAGTATAAACCCCACGCTCAACGAGTGCCTTTTGCTCGAATCGTCGGACGAATAGCATACTTTCGACCTCATCCGTCTGCGCCTTTACGGCGCAGACACCTTCCCCGTGAGGGGAAGGTTAAACGGGCGGAAGCGCATTTTGC
>DOCD01000091.1 GCA_003503945.1 Clostridiales bacterium
AATATTTTTTAAATTTATTGTAGAAATAAAATCTATTGCGGTTATTATAATAAATTTGCACCTTGGAATTGCTTTGCTCCCCGCCTGTTGACATACTTACTTTATGAAAAATTACAGCATCTTCAATAAATCTAATATTAATCCCATTTAATTTCAATCTAAAACAGAAATCGGTATCATCAAAGTATAAAAAATAGTTCTCATCAAACAAGCCAACCGAATCGAAGACATCATTATTTATAAGCATGCAGCATGTGGGCGCATATTCGTAGTACTTTTGAAATTGTATATTCTCATCTGTTTTTCGAAAATTAAGATGGAGACTAGTACATTTCAAATGAGAAAGAACCCCACCCCCATACCAAATAACCTGCGTCCCATAATAATAAATTTTGGGCACAATCACTTGCTCACCCTGTCCGGCTTCAACAATTAACTTCGAAAGTAATTCTTCTGTCAAAACCGTATCGTTATTGAGAAGAAGAGTATACTTACAACCTAATTCCTTAGACTTTTGAATTCCTATATTGTTTCCTTTAGCTACTCCGTAATTTTCAGGGCAAAAAATCTTAACTATATTCTCCGAGACAAATTCATCAAGCATTTGCATGGAATTATCTGATGAATTATTATCCACTACAATAATAACAAAATTTTTGTATTTGCTATCAAGTATGCTTTGAATACATGAACTTTGGTATGCTGCCCCGTTGTAATTAACAATAACTATTCCAATAACTGCACTCATATAAGCCTTTTCTTTTTTCAATTTCTAATAAATAATTTTATCTTCCAACACTTTTAATAAATATTTTCCGTATTGATTATTTGACATTAACTCTGCTTGATTTCGCAAATCCTCTTTCCCTATCCAATTATTCTTATAGGCAATTTCTTCTAAACAAGCTATTTTCAGTCCCTGATGCTCTTCTATCATTTTTACAAATGCTGAAGCCTCAGAAAGCGTCTCATGAGTTCCTGTATCCAACCAGGAGAAACCTCTTCCAAACGTTATTACTTTTAATTTGTTTGACTCTAAATATTCACTGTTAATACTAGTAATTTCTAACTCACCGCGAGAAGACGGTTTTATTTTTTTTGCCATTTTTACAACATCGTTAGTATAGAAATAAAGACCAACAACAGCATAATGTGATTTTGGATTTTTCGGCTTTTCTTCAATTGATATAGCATCTCCGTTCCCATCAAGCTCTACAACTCCAAAGCGTGTAGGGTCAGAGACATAATAACCGAAAACAGTCGAATATCCATTTTTGACATTATCCATCGCACGAGCAAGATTGTGCTTTAAGCCATTGCCGTAAAAAATGTTATCACCTAATACCAAGCATACATCATCATTCGCAATAAATTTTTCACCAATGATAAAAGCTTGCGCCAAGCCATCCGGAGAAGGCTGCACTTCGTAACTTAAATTTAACCCTAACTTTTTTCCGTCCCCAAGCAAATCTTTGAATCTTGGTGTATCGGAAGGAGTTGAAATAATCAAAATTTCCCGAATACCCGCCAACATTAACGTTGAAAGCGGGTAATATATCATAGGTTTATCGTATACAGGTAAAAGCTGTTTGCTTGTAACCCTGGTTAAAGGATACAATCTTGTTCCGCTCCCGCCTGCTAGTATAATTCCCTTCATCAGTATTCCCCCAAAGAAGCCATTCTAAAAAAGGACATAATCCAACATTCTTTTTAATCTCTCCTTATTATAACATTTAAAAAGCCGCATTGCAAGCGTTTGGGTGCACTTTTATTTTATCACATTTACAAACCCCCCTTTTTTCCATGAAAAGCCGAAGGGTTCCCACCTCCTTATTGTTATTTTGTGTTAAAGTGCCCTCGGCTTTTCGCGGAAATAAAAACTATAAACGGTATACCATCCGCTTATGGTTCTATTATAGCAACCGCGGGGGCCATTGCCGCCCCCATATTATTTACGTCGGTAACTCCGTAGTCGCACACCCTGCCCATAGTCGCGCTGGTGATTTTAACCCCTTCTTTAACGTCGGCAATCACGCAGCCGCCCGCGCCCGTTACCGTCCACTGCGCCTGCGGCGGGCGGGTACAGCCGAGCTCGAGAGGGTAACGGTACTGCCGCTCCGCGGAAGCAAAATGAGAACCCGTCGCAGCAACGGCGTGCCTGACGTATCCCGCATTGACGAGCATTGCGGCAAGCATAATACTTTCGCTCATGGTCGAGCAAGCCGAATAGACGCCTAAAAACGGAAAGCTGTAATCCCTTGCGGCAAAGCTTGCGGAAATTATCTGGTTTAATAAGTCGCCCGAAAACAGTACGTCGATATCCTTTTCGGTTAAACCGCCCTTTTCTATCGCAAGCGAAATCGCGTTAGTAAGCATTTTGCACTCAGCCTTTTCGTAAGTGCTTTCTTCGTACATATCGTCTTCGAGCGTAATATCCGCAAATTCGCCTATTACGCCCGTCTTCTCTTTACTGCCGCAAATCGCGGCGTATGAAGCTATACGCGGCTTATTTTTAAAGAAAACCGTATTGCCTTTCTTGCTCATATAAAGTAATAAACCAGACCGACGAGCACGCCCGAAAACACGCCGAACACGATTATCGCGCCCGCAACCGTGAACATTTTGGCTGCCATGCCGTAAATCCAGCCCTCCGTTTTAAATTCTATCGCTGGCGAAGTCACGCTGTTTGCAAAGCCCGTTATGGGCACAATCGAACCCGCGCCCGCATATCTGCCTATCCTGTCGTACACACCCAGCCCCGTCAGAAAACAGCCTAAAAATATAAGGATTATCGAGGTCGCCCCCGCAAGCTCGTCACCCGTAAGCCCCGCGTATTCGAGCATAAACCTTATGAACTGACCTATACAACAAATTAATCCTCCGACGCCGAAAGCCGCCGCGCAATTTTTGAAATGCTGAGTGGGCGGGTCCTGCGTTTTGATATAATTGAGATAGTTTGAGTTATAATTCTCTTTCGACTTGCCTGTCATTTTTGATTCCCCCGATTTTACCGCCTTTTATAAAGCTTTCGCGCTCGTCGCGGCGCGACAAATCCACGTCCTTTTTCATTGCCTGAACGCCCTGTCGTTTAAATAGAGAGTGACCTTTTCGGGCATAATATGCGACATTACGCGATAGGTGGAATTTTTAAATCCGCTCGCCTTGACAACGGGCGGCTTGTCCGCAAGTATAAGCGAATATATATCCTCCGCAACAACCGCGGGCGACATACCGTGCTGCTCCATATCGGCGAGCGCCGCCACCGCCTTGTTCATATTCTGCGCGTAAGATTTGGTTTCGTCGGGCGAATATACCTTACGCTTCAGCGTAAAGCCCGTCGCCGTGCCGCCCGGAAGAAATGCGGTAACTTTTATGTTGTAGGGTTTAAGCTCGGAATAAGCCGCGCGGGCAAGCATTTCGAGCGCGGCTTTCGAGGACGAATAAAACGCGTCGAACATTATGGGCACGTTGCCGCCTATCGAGCCGACGAGTATAATTCTGCCGCCGCGGGTTTTCATAAACGGAATAGCCGCCTGCATAGCTTTAAGCGCGCCGAAGAAATTGACGTCGAAAAGATAGCGGTAATCGCTTTCCTTTGCGTATTCTATGGGCTCCGCCATAGAAAAACCGGCGCA
>DOCD01000117.1:0-1682 GCA_003503945.1 Clostridiales bacterium
TAAACGCGCTGCCCGAAAGCAGATTTAAAAAGTTATCCGCGGTGGTTCCTCCGATAAGCGCTATTATATGAAAGACTATAAGCGTCAGCACTATAAGCGCGGCGGCGAAGAGCACCACGCCGAACGCCTTGTTTAAAACCTTCATTACCGCGTTGTCGGCTTCGGAAATATTCTTGATTATCAGCACTATGATAATCCTTATTATCGAAACGATTGTAAACAGCGCTATGTAGTATACGACGAGGTCGAGCCTGATATCGATAAGAAAGTCGCAAAATCCGTTTTTGCCCTCCATAGCCGCAATCATCTTTTCCAGAAGCTGCTGCACGAATTCGAATTTATATATCAGCCCGCCGAAAAAATAGCATATGACAATCGAAATTATAAACCCGAATATGCCCGACGTGAAAAATTTAAGCCCTCTGCCGAACCCCGCAATCAGACCGAGCAGCAGGAAGAGGGCGACAAGCCCTACGGCAACCCAATCGGCTGTAATCATATTTTTTCTCCTTGTTATGCGCCGAAGTTGATTTTAACCGTTCCGGCGGAAACGTCGATATCTATGCGCTTGTCGGTTTCGCCCGCCTGCGAGCCTACGTTGCAGCTACCCGCGCTTATATCGGTGTAAATGGCGTATTCCCTCTGTTCGCCGGTAAAAGCAAGCTTTACCGTCCCCGCGGACATATCTATTTTGGTGTTTGCGCAGGTAAGCCTGTTTATATTCATAGTGCCCGCGCTGAGGTCGCAATCCATTACGTTGCAGACGGCTTCGCCTATGCTCAGCGTGCCCGCACTCATTTCGCCTGTGAAAGAGGCGCAGGAAATGCTGTTTGTTTTAAACGTGCCGGCGTTGATATCGAGGTTAACGTTCGAGTAATTTCCGTCGGCAAGAACAATCGTGCCCGCGTTCATTTTACAGGATATTTCGAAAATTACGTCCTTGGGCAGTTTTATTATCGTTTCCGGTATTCTGCGGCATCCCGCGAAAAAGGATTTATACCATTTCAAGTCGGAAACAAAAATAATTTTGCCGTTTTCCTCGATTATTCTCGCTTCGAGGCCGTCGGAGGTGGGGTAGTCGATTATCACTTTATCCCCGTCGTAAAACTCCGTTTTAAGCGTGCCGTCGTTGATACCGATTTCGAGAGCGGTATTTTCGTCCTGTGCGGTAAAGTTATTCATTGTGAATTTGGTGCTGCCTATCTGCCAGCCGTTAACGCCTAGCGTTATTAAAATTATAATTACGCCTATCAGGGCGATTACTCCGCCCCAAATAAGTCCTTTGACAATGCCTTTCATTTAAACGCCTCCTTTTCCGTCAAATAAGCCTTTAAGCCATTTGAAAAATTTGCTGAAAAGTTCCCACATAAGCTTTACCAGCTTGATGAATATGGGGCAGAGCGCAACGCCCACGCCGAATATAACCAGCGCTATGCCCAGCTCGTAAAAGCCCGAAGCAATCTGCCCCGAAACAAGCGTGCCTATCGCCGAACCCATATACATTGCGCCCGAGCCGATTACAGCAATCGGAGCCACGCAGAAGCCTATGGTAATGCCTACCATGGTCATAATCAGCCCGAAAAGCGGTATGGCGAACACTATGCAGAGTATAACGAAAACCCAGCTGTAATTTCCGCCCTTAGTTGCCGTCGCGGCGGGCGCGGCGGGGGGGGGGGGGGGGG
>DOCD01000117.1:1960-2952 GCA_003503945.1 Clostridiales bacterium
TGCCGTCGCGGCGGGCGCGGCGGGAGGGGGAGGCGGCGCGTAGCCGTACTGCCCGTAATTTCCCTGCGGGGGCGCGTTATAGCTTCGGCTTTGCTCGCGGCGCATACGCTCGTCGCGTCTTTTTTGTTCGTCTAATCTCGCCGCTTCTTCCCGTCGGATTTGTTCTTCGCGGCGTCTGTCGCGGTTTTCCCGACGCATTTCGCGGCGAGTCATATCTCTCGGCAGCTCCCCGACGTCGAAGTCGTCGTTTTTGTCGCAGAGTATGCGTTGCGCGGCGTCGTAGGGTGCGCCGAAATCGTCTATTATTTCCCTTTCGGAAAAGCCCGCGTCGCGCCTGTCGGCATATGCCTCGGCGTAGTAATCGAGTACGCGCCGTCTTTCGCTTTCGGTAACGCATAAAAGGTTGCTTTTCAGCTCGTCGCGCCATTCGTTATATGTCATAACTTCCCTCCGTAAATCTTTTTATAGATTGTGTTGATTTCAAGTAAATCGTTTCTGCCCGATACCAGCTTTTTCATGCCCAGCGGCGTTATTTTGTAGTATCGTCGCAGCCTGCCGCTGTATTCGGCGGTGCGCGTCACAAGGTAGCCGCCCGTTTCAAGCCTTTTTAAAATCGGGTACAGCGTGCTTTCGGATATTTCTATTATACCCTGTAAATCACTTATTATTTTGTAGCCGTAGCTTTCGCTTTTGCTTATGGCGTACAGCACGCATACTTCGAGCACGCCCTTTTTCAGTTGAATATCCATAGAAATACCCCGTTACGTATAATACTATACAATGCGTAGTATGCTTTGTCAAGCGTTTAAAAGCAAATTTTTTTGAAATTTTTTTGTAAAGGAAACGCTTGCGGTACGACAAGCGTTTAAAAGCAAATTGTAAGAAATTTTTTGTAACAAAAACGCTTGCGGTACGTCAAGCGTTTGACGCCAAATTTTTAAGAAATTTTGTATAACGGAGGGGTGATGTTTTTATAAGTTGTTTAATTATGC
>DOCD01000067.1:0-6293 GCA_003503945.1 Clostridiales bacterium
TATGTCAGGACATTCAAAATGGCACAACATACAGGCAAAAAAGGGCAAGACGGACGCCGCGCGCGGCGCGGTATTTACCAAAATAGGCAGGGAGCTTGCCGTTGCGGCAAAGGGTAACCCCAACCCCGACACGAACTCGAAGCTTGCCGACGTTATCGCAAAGGCGAAAGCCGCCAACATGCCGAACGAGAACATCAAGCGTTCGATAGCGAAAGCCGCAGGCGAGCTCGGCGATAAGGACTACAAGGAGCTTACCTACGAAGGCTACGGCGTGGCGGGTTCGGCGGTGATTATCAAGACGCTTACCGACAACGTGAACAGGACGGCGGGCGATATCCGCTCGACCATGTCGAAGTGCGGCGGACAGATGGGCAACAACGGCTGCGTTTCGTATATGTTCGACGACAAGGGCATACTCGTAATCGAGCGCACCGTTGCGCTTGACGAAGATACGATGATGGAGTACTGCCTCGAAGCGGAAGCCGAGGACTTCGTAACCTCCGACGACGTATACGAAGTGTACACAACCCCCGAAGGCTTTTCTAACGCGAGAAAGTATTTCGAGGACAAGGGTGTGACGTTCCTCGAAGCGGCTATAAAAATGATTCCTCAGAACTATATAACGCTCGATGGCGAAAAGCTTGCTACTTTCCGCAAAATGCTCGATAAGCTTGACGAGCTTGACGACGTGCAGGACGTTTATCACAACGTCGAGCTTCCCGAAGAGGACGACGAATAAAAAAATCAAGGCGGCGAAAAAAGCCGTCTTTATTTTTGCATAAAAAATATGAGCGCGCGCAAGATATTATTACAAGCGTAAACGCTTTATTATATACAGCATAGCCGTTAAAGCGCGAAACCTGCGTTTTAGCGGCTATGCGGGGGGAGTGACTGTGCGATACGGTTGCTCCCCTATGAATTTTTAGGCGTTAAACGCAGTACAATAATATATGAAGAAAATTTTGTCGCGTTTAAAGCCGCTTATATTTATGCTGTTGTGCTGCGCCGCGGTAATAACCTTTACCGCGGTGGCGTTTACAAAGGAGGAAGCAAAACCGCAAATTACCGAAAAGCCGGTGCTCAATATCTGGCAGATAGATAATTTCGAAGGGGGCAAGGGCTCGCGTGCGGATTATTTGAAAAAGACGGGCGAAGCGTTTTCGAAAAACGAAAGCTGTTACGTCACCGTCACCGCGCTCACGTCCGAAGCGGTACGGCTCAACCTCGAAGCGGGCAATTTGCCCGACGTCGTTTCGTACGGTGCGGGTATGCACGGGCTCGAAAAGTATATAGAGGGATACGCGGAGTGGTGCCACGGCGGTTACTGCTTTCTGACCCTCGATACGAATTCGGATTTTTCGGATATAAATTCACAAAACACCGTTATAAACGGCGGCAAGGATAATTTTTCCGCAGCGGCGGCGCTCATGTGCGATATCGTCGGCGCGGCAACCGAAAAGCCGACCGCAGCGTACGTAAGGCTTATAGACGGCAAATACAAGTACCTTTTGGGCACCCAGCGCGATATTTACAGGTTAAAGACGCGCGCGGTAAGCTTTGCGGTAAAGCCCGTAACCGTTTACAACGACCTTTACCAGAACGTATCGGTTATTTCTCAAAGTAAAAACAGAAAGCTTGCGGAAAGATTTGCTAATTATCTCATAGACGCAAAATCGGGGCTGGGCAAAATAGGAATGCTTGCGGACGGCATAACTCTATACGAGGACGAAATGAAGCAAATGGAGGGACTGAGCTACGAATATCGGCTCGCTTCCCCCGTAAGTGCGGATACGCGCAGCGAAATACAAAAATTAATTGCCGATTGCAACGTAAATGTCTTAAAAAATCTGTTGAAATAATTGTAAAATTCAAAAAAAAATGTTATTATATTAGAGGTAAATAATTGATTGAAAACAACAATCCCGAAATAGCCGAAAGTGCGCTTCAAACACCTTTCGTTTTTGCCGAACATACGACTTACAGATGCGGCGGGGCTGCAAAGCTTGCCTTTATGCCGGCAACGGTAAGCAGTGCGGTTGCGGTGTACGATTACCTCGCAAACGAAAAAATACCTTTCGTAGTGCTGGGTAACGGCTCTAACGTGCTCGTATCCGACAGCGGATTCGACGGTGCGGTGGTATGCACCAAAGGACTTACGGGGATGTACCGCACCTCGGCGGACAAAATTTTTTGCCGCGCCGGGACTACGGTCGGTAAGCTTTTAAAGTACTGTACGGATAACGGCTTCGGCGGGCTCGAATATCTTGCGGGCATACCCGCAACGTGCGGCGGACTTGCTTATATGAATGGCGGTGCGGCGGGCAAATACGTCGCCGATAATATTGTCACTGTCAAGCTGTATGACGGTAAAATCCGCAATTTTTCCCGTGAAATGTGCAATTTTAGCTATAAATATAGTACTATGCAAGACATAAACGGGTTAATTTTGGGTGTTGAGTTCAAAATTTGCATAAAGCCGCGCGATGAGATAAAGAAGAATATCGCCGAGGTTATCGCATCGAGAAGAAAGCTGCCTAAGGGTGCGAGCTGCGGCTGCGTGTTTAAAAACCCCGCAGGTTGCAGCGCTGGGAAAATCATAGACGAGGCGGGGCTTAAGGGGCTTTCGGTCGGTGGGGCGTCGGTCAGCCGCGACCATGCCAACTTTATTATAAACGCGGGCGCGAGTTCCCGCGACGTGCGTGCGCTTATCGAGGAGGTCAGGCGCAGGGTCGTCGAACGCACGGGCATAAAACTCGAAGAAGAGGTTGTTTACATAGGAGATTTTTAAATGATACTTACGTCAGATTATCATACGCATACTCCGTATTCGCACGGTAAAAATACCGTGCTTGAAAACGCTATGGCGGCTAAGGCTAAGGGGCTTAAAGCAATAGGCATTACCGACCACGGCTTCAATCATCTGGTATTCGGGCTCAAGCGCAGAAAGCTCGTGGATTTGCGCGCGGAAATAAACGAGGCGGAAAAAATTACGGGCGTAAAGGTTTTAATGGGTATGGAAAGCAACCTCACCTCCGTCAAGGGGGATACCGATATGCTCAAAACCGATTTAAAGTATTTCGATTTGTATCTTTGCGGTATCCACGAGGTTTTAAGGTTTAAAAGCATCGGCGATTTTTATAAAATTTTCATTAAAAACTACGGTGCGTACAAGCTGGGTAAACGCCCGTCGGACAAGTCCGTTGCGGTTACCACGCAGGCGTATATCAACGCTATCAAAAACAACCCTATCGACATAATAACTCATATAAATTACAAGTGCTTCTGCGACGTAGTCGAGGTGGCGAAGTGCTGCGCCGATTACGGAACGTATATCGAAATCAACACTAAAAAGCGTCACGTTTCCGCGGAGGAGCTCAACAGAATGGCGGCTACAGGCGTGCGGTTCGTAATCGACTCCGACGCGCATTCCGCCGACAGGGTGGGCGACACCGCGATAGCGGAGGAAATACTTGCCGAGGCGAGCGTGCCTTTGGAGCAAATCGACAACATCGACGGCAGACTGCCGAATTTCAGATTTGCAAGATTTAAAGCGGAAAATCTATAAAATGTTCAATTTTACCGAAGAGATTAAAAATGAAATAACTTCCGTGCAGACAGAGGACAGGTGTTGCAAGCTTGCCCTCGTTTCTGCGTTTATACGCACGAGCGGAAGCGTTATATCTCATAACGGCGAATTCGGCTTTGAAATAACCACCGAAAACGAGGGCACCGCCGAATATATTTCAGACATTCTCGAGGGGGCTTTCGGGCTTCATCTGACGGTTACGGGGGCTAAGTTCGACGTTTTGAGCGGCAGGGACAAGCTCACTTTCGCGTGCGTCGGCGAAGCGGCGAAAAGGCTTTTAAACGAGCTTTGCGTAATCAGGACGGCGGGCAATGAAATTTCGCTTGTTTTCGGCATAGACGAAAAGCTTGTCGCTCGCGATTGCTGTAAAGCGGCGTTTATAAGAGGGGCGTTCCTCGGCGGCGGAAGCTGCACTTTGCCCGAGGAAGGCTCGTACAGTCGCACGGGCTATCACTTCGAAATTGTATTTTCCAACAAAATAACGGCAAGCGATTTCTGCGATATTCTGTGTGATTTCGAAGTGCTTGCAAAGCTTGTTTCGAGGAAGGACTCGGCTGTCGTGTACGTGAAGAGCAAGGAGGTTATATCCGACCTTTTAAATCTGATGTCCGCGGACGAGAGCCTTGAAAAGTTGAATAAGATAGTGGAGCTCAAGGATAAGACGAACAACGCGAACAGGGTCAACAACTGTTCTGTGTCGAATATCGATAAAACCGTCACGGCGTCCGTAAATCAGGTTCGCGCGATTGAAATTATCGCGGGTACGGCGGGGCTGCAAAGTCTGGATAAATTGCTTTTCGACGTGGCGGCGGCGCGGCTTGCGGATAAAAACGCGTCGATGCAGGAGCTTGCCGAAAGGCTGGGAATTACAAAAAGCTGCATAAATCACAGGATGAGGCGCATTTTCGAAATAGCCGACTCTTTGGGGAAAGACTGATATGACCGATTTTATACATTTGCATTTGCACACCGAGTATTCTCTTCTGGACGGCGCGTGCAAAATCGACAACCTTATAAACCATTGCAAAACCAACGGAATAGATACCGTATGTATAACCGACCACGGAAATATGTACGGCACTCTTCAACTTGCCGAAAAAGCCGCGATAGCGGGGCTTAAATATATAATCGGTTGCGAATTTTACGTTACCAAAGATATGAAAGACAAATCGTCGAACACCGCCGAGCACCTTATTTTGCTTGCCAAAAACAGAAAGGGGTATATAAACCTCGTTCAGCTCGACTCTATGGCGTTTGTCGACGGATTCTATTATAAGCCGAAAATAGATTATAAGGTACTTAAAGAGCATTCGGAGGGGGTAATCTGTCTTTCCGCGTGCCTTGCGGGCGGTATCCCCAGGCGGTTGCTTGCGGGCGACTACGAGGGTGCGAAAAAACTTGCGCTCGGCTTGAAGGATACCTTCAAGGACGATTTTTACATAGAAATTCAGGACCACGGCATAGAAGAGGAAAAAAGGGTTTTGCCCCTTTTAATAAAGCTTGCGGGCGAAATAGGCGCGGAGCTCGTCGCAACCAACGACGTGCATTATCTTTCGAAAGAAGACGCGGAAATGCAGGACGTTCTGATGTGTATCCAGATGAAAAAGCAGCTTGACGACCCCAAGAGAATGAAATTCAGTACCAACGAATTTTATTTCAAGACGGGCGACGAGATGGCGGCGCTTTTTCCCAACCACCCGCAGGCGATTTCCAATACGCGCGTTATTGCCGACAAGGTCACCGAACCGGCGTTTAATCTCAACGCAAAGGGCTATCCCATAAAGGATAATTCGCTTATTCCTACGTACACCCCGCCCGACGGCAGCACGGCGGAGCAGTATTTGAGGAGGCTCACTGCGGAGGGGCTTAAAAGGCGTTACGGCACGCCGACCCAACGCGAGCTTGACAGGGCGGAATACGAGCTCGGCATTATCTGCGGCATGGGCTACGCCGACTATTACCTCGTAGTCTGGGATTTCATAAACTGGTCGAAAGAGAACGGAATACCGGTAGGGCCGGGGCGCGGCTCGGGCGTAAGCTCTATAGTTGCCTATTCCATAGGCATAACCGACGTCGAACCCTTGCAGTACGACCTGCTTTTCGAAAGATTTTTAAACCCCGACCGTGTTTCCATGCCCGACTTCGACATAGATTTCTGTACCGACAGGCGCGAGGAAACGATAGAGTACGTCCGTCGCAAATACGGCAGGGAAAACGTCTGCCAGATTGTCACGTTCGGCACTATGGCGGCGAAAAACTCGATAAAAGACGTCGGAAGGGTAATGCGCGTACCCTATTCGGAAACCGACAGGCTAACCAAAATTATGGACGGAAAAACGTCCATAAGCGACCTTCTGGGCAGAAGGATAGCCGGTGCGAAAAAGAAATTTCAGGACGAAACCGACGAGGATAAAAAAGCCGAGCTCGAAGGCAAGCTCAACGAGTTGAAAGCGGCGCGCAACGCCGAATTCTGTGAAATTTACGAGACTGACGACGCGCTTCGCCGCGTTATCGATATGGCGTTGAAGATAGAGGGTATGCCCCGCCAGACGGGCATACACGCCGCGGGCGTAGTTATCTGCCAGAAGCGCATTGCCGACAATGTACCCCTTTCAAGGAACGGCGAGGACGTGACGACGCAGTTCGTCGCAAAGGAAATAGAGTCGCTCGGAATGCTGAAAATGGACTTCCTCGCACTCGTTACGCT
>DOCD01000067.1:6594-7847 GCA_003503945.1 Clostridiales bacterium
CGTTACGCTTACCGACATTAAAAAATGCGTCGACTATATAAAAGAGGATTTCGGCAGGGAAATAGACTTCGATAAAATAGGCTATACAGACGCGGGCGCGTATAACCTCATTTCCGACGGCGACACCGACGGCGTGTTCCAGCTCGAAGCCGGTGGTATGAAACGCTTCATGAAAACGCTCAAACCCGACTGCCTCGAAGACCTTATCGCAGGCGTATCGCTGTACCGTCCGGGACCTATGAAGTTTATCGATTCGTTCTGCAACAGAAAGCACGGTGTCGAACGCATTTCATACGACTGCGAGGCGGAAGAGCAGATATTAAAGGTAACCTACGGTATTCCCGTCTATCAGGAACAGGTTATGCAGATATTCCAGTTCCTTGCGGGCTTTTCGCTCGGCGAAGCCGACCTTGTGCGCCGCGCCATGGGCAAGAAGGATAAAAAGACCTTGATGGCGCAGAAGGAAAAATTCATAAACGGCGGTGTGAGCGATATAAACGGCAGCAAGATAGTAGGCTGCGTAAACAACGGAATCTCCGCCGAGGTCGCAAGCAAAATTTTCGGCGATATGGAAGGGTTCGCGTCGTACGCCTTCAATAAATCGCACGCGGCGGCATACGCCGTGCTTGCGTACCAGACGGCGTGGCTCAAAAAGTATTACTGTAAGGAATTTATCTGCGCGCTTTTAAATAACCGTTTAAGCAAAATTGACGAAATTACAAAGTACGTAATTTATTTAAAGGAAAAGGGCTACAAAGTCCTCCCGCCCGATATTAACAGGAGTAAGACGGCGTTTACCGTAGAAAAAGACGGCGTGCGCTTCGGGTTGTCGGCGCTTAAAGGCGCGGGTCAGGCTGTTATCGACTGGATAATAGACGAAAGGAATAAAAACGGCAGCTTCAGGGATTTCCCCGATTTTATTTCGCGATGTATAAAGGTACTCAATTCGAGGCTTGTCGAGGGCTTGATTTTCGCGGGTGCGTTCGACGAAATGGGTGTGCCTCGTTCGGTGCTTGCTTCCATTTACGAGTCGCTGTGTCTGCGCGCAAAATCGATAAGCAAGCAGCGCGACGGCGCGCAGATGAGTCTTTTCGGCGACTTTATCGAAGAGGATAAGTTAGACGTAAAATATCCGGATATTCCAGAGCTCGAACTCAACGAAAAGCTTGCCAAAGAAAAAGAGGTTCTGGGCGTTTACGTAAGCGGTCATCCGTTTGAAAAATATTTAAACGCTTTTCCCGACTGCACTTTCG
>DOCD01000048.1:0-3406 GCA_003503945.1 Clostridiales bacterium
ATTTGAAGCTCTCCGTTTCCGACGTGCGCGCAATTATTTCACCCGCCCCTTTAAGCGCCGCCTCCGCGCGCAAGGTCAGGTCGTCCTTCTTTACTCCTAATCCTATTAAAGTTATTTTCATTGCCGTTACCTCGTTTAATAATATACCAGAAATTAATCAAAGTCGCAACCAAATAACTTATATTTGCGGATATTGCCGCGCCGCTTATCGAAAGTGTTGTGAATTTTATGAGCACGGCGGTAAGCGCCACGCGCAAAATAGCCGAAACCCATTGCGTTACGGTGCTCCTTATCGGCTTTCCGAGCGAGGTTAAGCACGCGGACGAAGTCTGCACGAGAGAAAGCGTGACGGCGTTTACCGCCATTATCCGCACGAGTTTGATTAAAACCGCCGCCTCCTTTTCGCCGAGCGACGAGAAAATCAGCCTTACCGCGAGCGGCGCGAAAGCGTACAACCCGACCGCGGCGGGCGCGGATATGGCGAACGTGATTAAAATGGATTTGAACGCCTTGTTCTTTGCGCCCTGAATATCCCCCTTTTCCGCAAGCGGGGAAATCTGCGGTACGCTTGCAGCGGCGAGCCCGTACGTGACCGAAACGGGCAGATTGATTATCGTCACGGCGCAGCCCGAAAATATGCCGTAAAGCGCGGTTGCGTTTTCGCCGACCGCTTTTAAAAGCCTGACGGCGACTATACTTTCGACGAGCTGGCTCGCGGGGAGAGCGATTGCCGTAAGCGTTAAGGGCACCGTGTAGCCGATAATCGATTTATACCTGACAGACGGCACCTTGAAAAGGGGTTGAACGCCGCGGCGCTTAAAATACCACACGAGCGCGAACGCGGTGGCGACCGCTTCGCTTACCGTTACAGCGAACAGCGTAGAAGCGACGGCAATGGCGAGGTTGTCGCGGAAAAAATATGCGAGCGCGCAGCCCAGCGCGACCTTGATTACCTGCTCCGCCACCTCCGAGATCGCCGTAGGGTACATATTGCCCCGCCCCTGAAAGTAGCCGCGCACAATCGACAGCACCGACACGAAGAACACCGACGGGCAAAGCATTATGCAGCAAAGCTTTATTGCGGGTTCCTCCTGAACGGCGGCAAGCGGAGCGGACAGCATGTACATTATAAGCGTGCCGACAACGCCTATCGCGCCGTACAGACGAAACGCCTTTTTTTCCGCGCCCGCGCTGCCAGACGATATCAGCCGCGCAATGCCCGTGGGTATGCCCGAAGCGGAAACCGTTAAAAGTATGCAGTAAAGAGGATATACCATCTGGTATATCCCCATACCCTCGCCGCCGAGGAAGCGGGTTAAAGGAATGCGGTAAAACGCACCCAAAAGCTTGGATATGAACCCGCCGAGCGAAATTATTACCGCGCCCTTTATAAACGACTGCTTCTGACTGAACATATGTAAAATATTATTCACAAAATTCTTGACATTCGATGATGTCAAGAATTTTCGTGATTGCAGGGCTACTCGCCCTCTGTCCGCAATTATCGGGGCACACAAATATTGAATTGCGGACATTCACCCCGCCGAGGCGAAAGTATTCGCAAATTGAGTGCGCGGGCAAAAAGCGTGGTTTTTGCCCGCGCCGAAAATTATTCGAATTGGTTGGCTAAAATAGTCGCGGAAAGCTGCGCGAGCTTGCACGCCGAAGCTTCGATTTTCGCGCCCTGCTCAATCGATATCAGCGCAACCGCGCCCAGACAGTCGCCGTTGCACACTATGGGCACTATTATCTGCGCAGTTACCGTCTGTTCGTTTTCGGCGGTAATGGGCACCACGTCGCCGCCCTCCGAAAGGTTTGCTATATAGCTCTTTCTCTCGCGCAGGATTTTTTCCATTTTCTGGGAAAGTCCCTTACCGTCGAAAGCCCTCTGTCCTCTGCCCGAGGCGCACAAAACCTCGTCGGTATCGCATATGACCGCGATATGCCCCGAAAGGTCGGAAAGAGATTTTGCCGTGCCCTCCGAAAATTTATCGAGCGAGGCTATCGGCGAATACTTTTTAAGCATCAGCTCGTCCCTGTCGGTAAATATTTCCAACGGGTCGCCCGACTTTAATCTGAGCGTGCTCCTTATTTCTTTTGGTATGACCACTCTTCCGAGCTCATCTATTCTACGTACTATACCGGTTGCTTTCATAAAAAACTCCTTAAAAGGCAAACTTTGCCGTAAAAACAGTATGTGAAAACAACGTCGGGGTTATGCAAGGATATAAAAAGCGCGTCAGCTTATAATTCTGTCATAAACGGTGTGCGATTGCAAAAGCTCGCAAAATTCGTCCTCGGTGATTTCGTCGAGCAGCCCGTCGGAGTAAAACTGAAATATGACGTACCGCGACGAATCCATATACTTCAACCCGTCTTTAAAGGTCGAATTCGCGGCAAGCATAACGTGCTTGACCTCCCGCCCCCTTTTGGGTTTTGCCGCCGTGAAGTTTATGCGTGAAAGCGGAAGCTCTTTTTCGAAAGCGGAGCAAATTAGGAACGCCGAAAACACGAGCAGAGAAAAGTTGCGGTAGGCAAGGAAAAACACGAGTATGAACGCGAGCGCGAAGGCGGCGCCGAGCACGCGCAGGGTTATCGCGGCAGCTTTGCGCGGCATCACGAGTATGAGAAGGCAGCGCACCGCCCTGCCGCCGTCGAGGGGGTACGCAGGCAAAAGATTGATTGAAAGCATAACCGCGCTTGCGGTGAAAACGGTGTCGGTATAGGCGTAAGTCTGCGGGTAAAACCACCACAGCCCCGCGCACGCGACGAGTATAAACGCGTTTACCGCAGGCCCCGAAAGGGATAAAACGAGTTCGTCCTTGACCGAAATTCCGTCGGTGTCGCACACGGCGGCGGCGCCGTACGGGGTCAGGCTGATTTTTTCGCACTTATACCCCAGCCGCAAAGCGCAGAAAATATGACCGCACTCGTGAAGGAGCGCGGTCAAAGCGTAAATTACGAATATCGGAAGCCCGCCGAAAACCGCGGAAGCAATCAAAAGCGCGACGAACAGCGGGTGCAGACTTATTTTCACGACTTCCAGACGGGGACTTCGTCGTTGAGTGTAAAGCAGTTCAAAAGTACGCCGTTGTCGTACATGGAAACTTTAACTTCGTTCTGCCCGTCGCTGTATCCTACGGGGATATTCGCCGCGACGGCGGTGCCCTGCGCGGAATAAGCGTTTTTAAGCCCTGTTATAACGCTCGTAAAAGTCGAGGTGTGCGCGATTTCCACGGTGTAAAGTCCGTTTTCTTCGATAACCTTGGAAACCTTACCCTTGCAAACGGGGTATACGCTGCCCTCGGCGGTGAACGAAAGCACTCCGCTTTCGGAAACGGCGACTTCCGCTTCGGAAAGGTCGCTTACAACGGGCGAAAGGACGAATTCGGTATAAGCCGGTTCA
>DOCD01000048.1:3662-4186 GCA_003503945.1 Clostridiales bacterium
ATTCGGTATAAGCCGGTTCATCGACCGTCTTTTTGGAAAAAGAACCTAAAAAGGTATTTACTACGGTATTCGGAAGCAACAGGTTGGTTACGAAAATGGCTATCGCTATAACCCCGACTAGCACCGCCTCCGTCCATATAACAACGCTTGCCCTGTCCCTTTTGCCTATCGCCTTAGCCTTAACTTTTTCGGGTTTGGGCGGGTCGGACAAGTCCTCCGCGGCGACGAACGCGCCCACGCGCTCGTTCACGCTTTCGACAACCTGAGCCTTTAAATCATCCTGCGGCTGCGGCTGAGCCTTTTCCTTGCGCCTGAAAATACTCTTCTTTTTTACCACGTTTACAGTGTTTACGGGGATTTCAAGCATTTGTGCATAATCCAATTCTTCGTTCATATCGTCCTCCGGGTTTTTTATTTGGTATACCCTACTTTATGCGAGAGCGAGGATTATTAGAACAAAAAATTTATTTTAGGCATATAATGAAGGCTTGTTTTAAATATAGAAACAAGCCCGCATAGAAGCG
>DOCD01000079.1:0-1307 GCA_003503945.1 Clostridiales bacterium
GTTGCGGAGCCTATTATGCAATGTGGCGAAGAAGATATCCCGAATGAAGTTAAAGCGGCAATAATAGCCGCAATAATGACCTATTACAGCGAAAAAAAGCCCGAGTGTGAATTCAGGGTAAAGAGAATAAAGAGAATTTAAGGAGTATATAAAATGCGTAATTTTATCGTAACTATAGACGGAAAAAGTTATTCGGTAGGCGTGGAAGAAGTTGGTGAAAGCGAAAACACGGTCGAGCGCAGACCTATCCCCGTGGCGACTGCGGTGGCGCCTAAAAAACCCGTGCAGATTTCTGCGGACGGTGAAAAGGTTTTATCGCCTTTCCCCGGCATAATTAAAAATCTGCTCGTTGCAGACGGAAGCGAAGTTAAAAAGGATCAGCCTATAATGGTTCTCGAAGCGATGAAAATGGATAACGAAATTACCGCTCCCCGCGACGGTAAAGTTACTTTCGGCGTTGCAAAAGGCGCAAACGTAGAAACGAACGCCGTGCTTGCGGTTATCGGTTAAGCGGAGGAGCTATGCAACAAAGTTTACTTGTAAACTTTGGCGAGATATTCGGCAACCTTTACGAATCAATGGGGTTTGTACAGGGAAACTGGCAGAACTATATAATGCTGTTGATTTCGTTTGTGTTGATGTATCTTGCCATAGTCAGAAAATTCGAGCCCATGCTTCTGCTGCCGATAGCTTTCGGAATGTTTTTGATAAATATTCCCGGTGCGGAAGCCGTGCTTTGGGGTACTCACCCCGAAGACGCGGCGGGCAATATTGATATGAGTTACGACGCCGTCGAAAACCGAGGCCTTTTGTGGTATCTGTACTTCGGCGTGGATAAAGTTATTTATCCGCCGCTTATTTTCCTCGGAATAGGGGCAATGACCGATTTCGGCCCATTGATTGCAAACCCGAAGAGTATGTTGATAGGCGCAGGCGCGCAACTCGGAATTTTCGTCGCGTTCATACTTGCAATCGCGCTCGGATTTTCCGTCGCGGCGGCTGCGGCAATCGCCATTATCGGAGGTGCGGACGGACCCACGGCAATTATGACGACGGCAATTCTCGCCGAAAAATATATCCCTACGATAGCTATCGCCGCATATTCATATATGGCGTTGATTCCCATAATACAGAAGCCTCTTATGCGTTTGCTTACCACCAAAAAAGAGAGAATGATTCGTATGAAGCCTCTGCGTCAGGTAAGCAAGCTCGAAAAGATTTTATTCCCGCTTATAGTAACGCTTGTCGTGGGCATAATTCTTCCGCAGTCGATTGCGCTTCTGGGTATGCTTATGCTCGGTAATCTC
>DOCD01000079.1:1570-5755 GCA_003503945.1 Clostridiales bacterium
GCTTATGCTCGGTAATCTCTTCAAAGAGTCGGGCGTAGTCGACAGGCTTTCGACGCAGGCGCAGAACGGGCTGATGAATACGATTACTATCTTCCTCGGCATAGCCGTCGGAAGCAAAGCAAAAGGCGAAATATTTTTGAGTCTCGATACGCTTAAAATTATAGCTTTGGGTCTGTTTGCGTTTGTCATCGGTACTATAGGCGGTTTGCTCGTCGCAAAGATTATGTGCAAAGTAACGAAAGGACAGATAAACCCGCTTATCGGGTCTGCCGGGGTTTCGGCGGTTCCTATGGCGGCAAGAATTTCGGAAGACGTCGGCAGAGAATACGACCCGCAAAACCATTTGCTTATGCACGCAATGGGGCCCAATGTAGCGGGGGTTATCGGGTCGGCAATAGCCGCGGGTATACTTATAGCCTGCTTCAACGGATACGTCGATGGCACGGCAACGGCGGACATTATAAACGCCGCTATTAATTCGATTGTTTAATCGGGAGAAACTTATGGAAGGTAAAAAGCTTTTAATTACTGATACGATACTGCGCGATGCGCATCAATCTCACGCGGCCACGAGAATGAGATTCGACGAAATGGAAGAAGTGCTTCCGCTTCTCGATGAAATAGGTTATTATTCTCTCGAAGCGTGGGGCGGGGCGACTTTCGATTCTTGTCTTCGCTTCTTGAACGAGGATCCGTGGGACAGATTGAGGAATCTTAAAAAATATCTTAAAAAGACGCCTATTCAAATGCTTTTGCGCGGTCAGAACTTGTTGGGGTACAGACATTATGCCGACGACGTTGTTGAGAGTTTTATCGATAAATCAATTGAAAACGGAGTAGGCGTTATACGCGTTTTCGACGCGCTTAACGACCCGCGCAACCTTGAAACTTCGATAAAGGCGATAAAAAAATACGGCGCTGACGGAAAATGCGTGTGCGAAGCTGCTATTTCTTATACGACGAGCCCCGTTCATACGACAGAGTATTTTGTCAATCTTGCAAAAAATCTTGAAAGTATGGGTGCCGATAACATCTGTATAAAGGATATGGCAAACCTGTTGCTTCCTTTTACGGCTTACGACGTTGTGAGCAAGCTGAAAAAGGCTTTGAAGCCGCAGACAAAGGTACATCTGCATACGCACAATACGTCTGGTACGGGCGATATGATAAATCTTATGGCTATTCAGGCGGGAGTCGATATTGTCGACTGTGCGCTTTCGCCGCTCGGAAACGGAACTTCCAACCCTGCGACCGAACCGCTTGTTGCTACGCTTAAAGGTACGCAATACGATACGGGTATCGATATCCAGAAATTATTGCCGATTGTAAAGCACTTCAATAAAGTTGCCGACAGGCTTGAAAAAGACGGTTTCCTCAATCCGAAAGTAAGGAGGGTTGACATAAACACCTTGCTCTATCAGGTGCCCGGCGGTATGCTTTCAAACCTTATGAACCAGCTTAAACAAGCCGGACAGGAAGAGAAGCTGTTCGATTGTCTTGCGGAAGTTCCGGAAGTAAGAAAGGACTGCGGGTATCCTCCGCTGGTTACTCCGTCAAGTCAGATAGTAGGTACGCAGGCGGTGTGGAATGTGCTGATGGGCAGGTATAAGACGATTACGGCACAATATAAAGATTTGATTTTAGGTAAATACGGCGCAGTTTCGGGTGAAAAGAACCCCGAAGTCGTAAAAATGTGCACTGAACACGGTGAAGAAATTATAACCTGCAGACCTGCTGATTTATTACATGACGAAATGGACAGCCTGACGGCAAAGGTCAAAGACGACGGCTTTTACGAAAAGCCCGAGGACGTTTTGTCTTAGGCTCTGTTTCCGGAAGTGTCGACAAACTATTTCAAATGGAGAAAGGCGCAAAAAACGGGTGTTGATAAAGATATGGCGTCTAACCCTAACAGGGTTTATCCCGTATAATAAAAATAAGACGGCGTGAACGACAGTTCACGCCGTAAGGTTTAAATTATGGAAGTAGCTGTGATAGGCGCGGGGGCTGCGGGGCTTATGGCTGCGTACGCCGCGGCAAAAAACGGAAACAAAGTCACGATATTCGAAAAGAACGAAAAAAGCGGTAAAAAAATTTATATTACGGGTAAAGGCAGATGCAACGTGACGCACGATTGCGCCCCAGATGAGTTTTTGCAAAACGTCGTAAATAACCACAAATTCTTGACGGGGGCGATTTATAATTTTACACCGGAGGATACTGTTGATTTTTTTGAAAGCGAAGGTCTGCGCCTTAAAACCGAGCGCGGTGCAAGGATTTTTCCTGCTTCGGATAAAGCCAGTGATGTTACCAAATGCCTTGAAAAAGCTTGTAAAAAATATAACGTAATATTCAAATTTAACGAAAAAGTGCTCAGAATTAATACTTTGAATAGTACTATGTCTGGTATAATAACAGAAAAAGGTGAATTTTGTTTTAATAAAGTTATAGTTTGTACAGGCGGACTGAGTTATCCGTCGACAGGGTCGGACGGCGACGGCTATATTTTTGCAAAATCGGCGGGACACAATATCGTTTCGCCTATGCCCGGGCTTTGCGGGCTAGATTTGCGGGGTGACTTTTATAAAGCGTTGCAAGGGCTGACCCTGAAAAACGTAAAATTGTCCGTATTTTTTGAGGAAAAAAAATTAAGAGAGTTTTTCGGCGAAGTGCTGTTTACGCATTTTGGCATTTCCGGACCTTCCGTTTTATCCGCTTCGAGCCTAATTAACAGGCTTGATTTAGCAAAGGTAAGGCTTTCGGTTGATTTAAAGCCCGCGCTCGGCGATGAGCAGCTTAACGCAAGGCTTTTGCGTGATTTCGAAAGTAATAAGAATAAAAGCATTTTCAATTGTCTTAAAGAGCTTTTGCCCGTTTCGATGATTTCCGAGGTTTTGGCGCGCAGCGGAATAGCGGAGGAAAAAAAGGTAAATACCGTAACCAGAAACGAAAGGCAGAGATTATTGACAACCGTTAAAAATTTTGATATGCTTGTTTTGGCTTTGCGCGGCTTTAACGAAGCGATTATTACTTCGGGCGGGGTCGACGTAAAGCAAATTAACCCCAAAACCATGGAAAGCAAGCTTGTAAACGGACTGTATTTTTGCGGCGAGGTGCTTGACGTCGACGCTTTTACGGGCGGCTTTAATTTGCAGATTGCTTTTTCGACGGGTTATGCCGCGGGGATAAGTATAAAGGATTGAATTATGAAAGCTATCAGAGGTGCGACTACGGTCGAAACCGATTCCGTTGAAGAAATCGAATGCGCTGTAAGCGAATTACTATATAATATAGTCAATGCAAATAAGCTGAATACGGAAGATATAATCTGTATTTTATTTTCCAATACGTCGGATTTGAAGTCGTGTTATCCCGCAAAAGCGGCAAGAAAAGCGGGATTTGCTTCTTGTGCGCTTTATTCTTCGGCAGAACCTGAAATTTCCGGAGCGTTGCCTAAATGTATACGCGTAATGGTACTCGCAGATATTAAAACTGCGCCTCGTCATGTTTATCTCAATAAAGCCGTAAATTTACGCAAAGACCTGACGCGTAAATTCAATATTGCCGTCGACGGTCCAGCGGGCAGCGGAAAAAGCACGGTTTCCAAGATTATATCGAAAAAGTTGGACATTTTATATCTCGATACGGGTGCGATGTACCGTGCTTGCGCCCTCGTTTGTCTGAATGACGGTATCGACTGCGCCGACGGCGACGCAGTAAAAGCGACGCTTGAAAAGCACGTAATTTCGGTGGAGTACGAAAACGGAGCACAGAAGACTATGGTTGACGACAGCGACGTGTCAAGCGAAATCCGTTCACCCGAGGTTTCGATGTCGGCGTCGACGGTTTCCTCGCACGAGTGGGTGAGGAAAACGATGGTTGAGCTTCAACGAAGAATCGCTGCCGGCAGGTCGTGCATACTCGACGGTAGAGACATAGGCACAAACGTGTTACCGAATGCGGAATATAAATTTTTCCTTACGGCTTCGCCGGAGGAGAGGGCAAGGCGCAGACTTAAAGATAACGAAGCAAAAGGCTATTTTCAGACTTTTGAAGATGTGCTTGCGGAAATTTCAAAACGCGACGAACAGGATCGCAACAGAAAGTTCGCGCCGCTTGTGAAAGCCGACGACGCCGTCGAAGTACCGACGGACGGAATGACGGTGGACGAGGTGGTTAATTATA
>DOCD01000139.1:0-239 GCA_003503945.1 Clostridiales bacterium
GCGGAAGCCTTTTTAAAAATTATAAAACTTTAGATAAAAATTCTTTCAGACGGGGATTTTGCGGTGAGTTGAAGATTTGCTCGGGAGGGCCCTCTTCGAGTATTTTTCCGTCGTCCATAAACAGCACCCTTGTCGCAACCTCGCGGGCAAAGCTCATTTCGTGGGTGACGATAACCATTGTCATTCCGTCGTCGGCAAGCTCCTTGATAAGGTTCAAAACCTCGCCGACCATTTCGGGG
>DOCD01000139.1:543-16001 GCA_003503945.1 Clostridiales bacterium
GGAGGTGGGCTCGTCAAACAGCATAACTTCGGGGTTCATCGCAAGCGCGCGCACAATCGCTATCCTTTGTCGCTGCCCGCCCGAAAGGGTGGAGGGGTATACGTTCGCCTTGTCCTCGAGCCCTATGCGCTTCAACAGCCGCATTGCGTTTTCCTCGGCTTCGGCTTTGATTTGCTTTTTTGTCTTTTCAACGGGTATAAGCTGTTTTTTGTCCTTTCTGAAAAGGTTCAAAAAGCGTGTGCCCGCGTTTTTCAGTTTAATCTTTTTCAGGTCGGAAAGCCCTATGTGCACGGGCGCGAGGGTAATGTTTTTAAGCACGGTCATATTGTTGAAAAGGTTGAACTGCTGATAAACCATACCCATTTTTCTGCGCTGGATATTAATATCCACCGTCAGGTCGCATAGGTTGTTGCCGTTGAAGAACACGTAGCCGTCGGTCGGGTCTTCGAGGACGTTCAGGCAGCGTAAAAAAGTGCTTTTTCCGCTCCCCGACGGGCCGATTATGGCTATCTTTTCACCCGCGTAAATTTTTTCGTTTATGCCGTTCAACACGTTCAAATCGCCGAATTTCTTTATTAAATTCTGCGCTTCGAGCATGGCGGAGGGGTCGTAAGGCTCGACGGGGGTGACCTGAGTTTTAATAAATTTATGCTTTTTATTTTTTGTCACTCTTTTTAAGCCTCCTTTCGATAAGCTTTATAAGCACTGTCATCGCCGCGACAAGCACCAGATATACGAGCGCGAGCATAATGTACGGCACCATAAAATCGTAAGTAGCGCCCGCGATTGCGGTGAACGCGGCGTTTAAATCCATAGTGGCGACGTAGCCCGCGACCGAGGTGTCCTTCGTGAGCGCTATAAGCTCGTTGCCGAGGGTGGGGATAACGTTTTTTATCGCCTGAGGGAAAACTATTTTAATCATCGTGGTGGTGTAAGAAAGCCCGAGCGTCCTGCCCGCTTCGAGTTGACCCAAGTCGACCGAGGCTATTCCGCCGCGCATAATTTCCGCGACGTACGCGCCGCTGTTCAGTCCGAAAACGATAACCGCTTCCAGAAGGCTGTCTATGCCCGTACCCGAAAATATTATATAATGGAATATGAGAAGCTGCACTATAATGGGCGTGCCGCGGAAAATCGCGGTATAAACCTCGCCTATAACCGAAAAAACCTTCGCGACTTTGTTCCTTTTGCACGCAAGCTGCACGCAAGCGATTAAGGCGCCTATAAAGACGCCTATAATCAGACCGCAAATCGCTATGACGAGCGTATTGCGCAAACCCAGAAGTATATTTTTATATCCGCCGTATTCGGCGAAATGCTTGAAAAACAGTTGAAACCTTTCCGCCATAAACTACCTTATTTATTTATAGCCTTAACCGCCGCGGACAAAGTGTCTTTATCGCCGCAGACGAGTTTGAGTTTGCCGTTCGCCAGATCCTGCACGGCGAGCGCTATGCTCGCGTACTGCTTGGTCTGAATATTTGCAAACCCTTCGAACTCGAAGCTTTCGTTACCCACGAGGTAGAAGTAGCCCGTCTGCGCCTTTGCCGCGCCGGCGGTCACGCCTTTGAGCTCCTTTAAAGCCTTGACGAGCGAGGCTTCGTCCGTGCAGCCGTCGAAATCGGTATCTTCCGCAAGCACGGCTATGCGCTGGGTAGTGTCGTAATAGGGTTCGGAGAAATCGACCGTTTTCATGCGGTCCTCGTTAATGGTAAGCCCCGCCATGCCGATATCCGCCGAGCTGCCCACGGCTTCGAGCACGACCTCGAAGCTCATATGTAAAACCACGAGCTCTTTGCCGAGTTCGTTCGCGATAATTTTGGCAACCTGCATATCTATCCCGCCGAACGACTCGCCCACCATATATTCGAAGGGCGCGAATTCCGCGTTTGTCGCGACGACGAGCTCCTTCGAGCGGTCGGTGCTTTGCTTTTTAACCTCGCCGATGCTTATAAGCTCGCCCTTTTCCTGCGCTTCCATTTCCGCGGTGTAGAGGGAGTTGAAGGTGACAGTCTTTCCGTCTACCGTAACGCCGTCGCCTTTAAGCTTTTCGAGTACGCCGTCAACCTCCTCTTTCATCTTCGTATCGCCCTTTTTTACCGCTATTCCGTACTGCTCTGTCGAAAGGTCGATTTCGATAATTTTGACCTGTTTGCCGCCGCAAGCTGTTAAGGATACCGCCATTAAAACAGTCATTGCCGCCGCCGCAAGCGCGCCGAATAATTTTTTCATCTTTTTTACCTCTTTAATTAATTGTAACGCTATAATACCACCCCGCTTTGTGAAAATCAAACGATTTTATATGAATTTTTATAAATATTCAAAAAAATGAATAATTAATCAAAAAATGTTAAAAATTGCAAAGCCAGCCGTACTTTTATAAAATTCGGCGTTTCGCCGTATTCGGTTGACAAAGGGTGCCGTTATATATATAATGGATAGACCGCGCGTTTGAGTATGGGTAAAATATGCGTATACAGCTATCCGAACATTTCAATTACAAAAAACTTTTGATATTCGTGCTTCCGTCCATTATAATGATGGTTTTCACCAACGTCTACACGGCGGTGGACGGACTTTTCGTGTCTAATTTCGTGGGCAAAGAGGCGCTTGCCGCGATAAACAGGATTTTCCCGATGATTTTCATACTCGGGTCAATAGGCATGATGCTGGGCGCGGGCGGCAGCGCACTTGTGTCGAAGACTTTCGGCGAGGGAGATAAGAAAAGGGCGAACGAGTACTTTTCGCTTATCGTTTACGTGACGATAATTCTCGGCGTGACCGTTGCGGTCGCGGGGCAGTTTGCCGTGCCGTGGGTCGCAAAGCTCGTCGGGGCGGAGGGGATAACCTACGATTACTGCGTTTTGTACGGCAGATTTCTGCTTATAGGGCACCCGTTCTTTTTGTTGCAGGCAATGTCGCAGAGCTTTTTCATTGCCGCGGAAAAGCCCCGCCTCGGGCTTATGGTAACGGTTATCGCGGGCATTGCAAATATGTTGCTGGACGCGGTGTTCGTCGCGGGCTTCAAGTGGGGGCTTGCGGGCGCGGCGGGCGCAACGCTTGCAAGTCAGATAATCGCAGGGGTATTCCCCGTAATTTATTTCCTTTCGAAAAACAACAGCTTACTTAGAATAGGCAGGACGAAGTTTTACGGCAAGCCGCTTTTAAAGGCGTTTACGAACGGCTCGTCCGAATTTCTGACCAACGCTTCGGCGGCGGTGGTGACCTTTTTATACAACTATCAGCTCGATAAAATTTCGGGCGACGCGGGCGTTGCCGCATATGCCGCAATCGCGTATATCGTGATGATTTTCTTCTCGGTGTTTATGGGTTACTCGATAGGCTGCGCGCCGCTTATAGGCTTTAACTTCGGTCCGGAAAACAGGGAGGAGCTTAAAAATCTTTTCAGAAAAAGCATTATAATAATCACCGCGTGCGGCTTGATTATGACCGCGCTTTCGGAGGCGCTTGCAGTTCCGCTCGCGAAAATATTCGTTTCATACGATAAAGAGTTGCTTGAAATGACGGTGCGGGGATTCAGGATATTTTCCGTCGCCTTCCTCGTGTCGGGGTACGGGGTATTCTGTTCGGCAATGTTTACGGCTTTGAACAACGGGCTCGTATCCGCGTTGGTATCCTTTATGCGTACTGTGGTTTTTCAAATTGCGACCATTATGGTTTTCCCGCTTTTCTGGGGGATAGACGGGGTGTGGGCGGCGAACGTGTTTGCGGAAATCGCGTCGATGATTGTTTCGGTCGGGTTCATAGTCGCCTACCGCAGAAGATACGGATATTGCTGACGCGTGACGAATGGGTTGCGAGTGTGAATGTAAAATGAAATTTGTGGTTTTATAACATAAAACCGCAAATTTTTTATTGCAATTAAATTGAATTTATGTTAAACTCTAAGGGTATAATGACAAAGCGGTTATAATTTGAAAACCGTCGGGTCAAATCGGAGTTTCGTATGCAGCAGATTATTAAGTCGATAACCGAAGCGGAAGCGAGGGCCGCCGAAATAAGGGCGGACGCGCTTGAAAGGGCGGCGGCGATTGCCGGTGCCGCGGAAGAGCGCTGCGCGGAAATAGCAAAGCTATGCGAGGCGGAGTGCAAGGCGTACCGCGAAAAGACTTTGAAGTCAGCGGAAGAGGACGCGCAGAAAGAGTATGAACGGCAGATAACCGTAAAACGCGCGGAAGCGGCGAAATACTGCGCCGATAAGCTTAAAGATACCGACAGGGCGGTTAACGACGTAATCCGGAGGGTGAAGCGTGGCAATTGCTGAAATGAGCAAACTCAATCTCGTCGCGATGGCGTACGATAAGGACGCCGTTTTAAACGCGCTTTCGGGGACGGGCGCGGTCGAGATAAAATCGCACGGCGAAGAGGCGGATGCTTCTCCGCTCGCTTTCGACTGCGACGAGCTTCGCACCTATCTTTCAAGGCTTGACGAGGCGCGCGCAAAGCTTGCCGACGCGTGCGCAAAGGCGATAAAAGAGGACAAGTCTTTATATGGCGGCGGCGAAATCAGCTTTGCCGAATTTATGGCGGCGAAGGAGCTCCGCGCGCGTGCGGAGGAGTGCGCCGATAAAATTTTCGACTGCGAGAACGAACGCAAAAAAATTCAGTCCGCAATTTCCAGACTCGACAAACAGCTCGAAATCGCGAAAATATATTCGGGCGCGACGGAGCCTTTAAAATCGGAAAGCACCGCGCACGTGAAATTCAGGCTGGGCGCCGCCCCCGCCGCGGGGGTGAAAGCGCTCGAAGCCGCGCTTGCGGGAAACAAACTCGCCGCGTATTCGATAATTTGCGGCGACGCGGAAAATTCGGTCATAATGGTCGCGGCGCACAAAAGTATTGCGGAGGAGACCGACGGGGCGCTGTCCGCGGCGGGCTTTGCCGACTGCCCGTTTGCGGGAGATAAAAGCGGGGAGCAAATTTACCGCTCGCTCGTCGAAGAGAGAAAAAAGCTCGAAAGCGAGCTCGAAGAAATTTCGGCTAAGCTCGTCGGGCTTAAAGATGAGCTTCGCCCGCTCGAAATATACTGCGACTATACCGCGTTCGAGCTTGAAAAAGCCGAGCTTTCCGAAAAAATGCTCGCAACGCAAAAGACGATTTTAATAGAGGCGTACGTTCCCGAAGAGGAAGAAGAAAGGGTTTCCGCCGCGCTTAGCGGTACGGGGCGCCCGCTGTATTTCGGGTTTTCGAAGCCGTCGGAGGAAGAAACCCCGCCGACGCTGCTTAAAAACAATAAGGTTGTCAAAAACTTCGAGGCGGTGACTAATATGTATTCGCCGCCCAACTACCGCGAATTCGACCCGAATACAATAATGGCTTTCTTTTACAGCGTGTTTCTGGGCTTCATAATGGCGGATATCGGCTACGGGCTGATGATGATAATAGGCGGGCTGTTCGTAAAGCTCAAAACAAACCGCCGCGACACCATGCTCGGAAGATTAGGCGGCGTTTTCGCCGTCGGCGGTATATTTACTATAATCTGGGGCTTCCTTTTCAACTCGTTTTTCGGGTTCGCGCTGCTGCCTTTCAGGGTTATGCCCGATATGCAGGGCGCGGCGATGAGCTGGTCGCTTGCGGGGATTAAGGTGCCCGCGCTGCTGATTATAAGTATGATTATAGGCGTCTGCCAGCTTTTCGCGGGGTACGTGTGCCTCGCCGTGCAGGACTTCCGCAGAGGAAAGATATGGGACGGCGTTTGGGACGGAATAGTCTGGGCGGTGTTCTCGGCGGGCGTGGAGCTCGCGCTTTGCGGCTTTATCGACGAATTCGGGGCGCCCGTATTGAAGCTTGTCGGCGGCATAATCGCGGGGATAAGCCTTCTCACGGCGATTTTAACCGCGGGCAGAAAGGAAAAGCTACTCGGCAAGTTCACCAAAGGCTTCGGCTCGGCTTACGGGGTAATCAACTACGCCTCGGATATATTAAGCTACGCAAGGCTTTACGGGCTTATGCTCGCGGGCGCGGTCATAGCGGATATCGTAACTTCCAACTCGGTCGCGCTTATGTCGAGCGGCAACGTCGCTTTAATAATTTTAGGCGTGCTTATTATGGTAATAGGTCACGTGTTTAACCTCGCGATAGGTCTTTTGGGCGCGTATATCCACGACGCAAGGCTTCAATACGTCGAGTTCTACGGCAGGTTCTACGAGGGCGAGGGGGAATTGTTCGCCCCGCTCGGCTCCAAGCACAAATACGTATATATAACGAATTAAAACATGACTGCGCTGTTAAGGCGTAGGCGGACAAGGCAAAAACCTCATCAGTCACAACCTTTCGGTTGCGCCAGCTTCCCCAAAGGGGAAGCCTATAATATGGAAAGTAATCTTTTTGGAGGATTAATATAAATGTTTACATCACTTTTGGCGGAAGGCGAACAGATTTTGCAGACCGTCGGCGAAAAAGCCACGGATATGGGCTATACGGGTTTTGCGGTTGCCATGATAGGCATCGCACTGTGCGTGCTTCTTTGCGGAATAGGTTCGAGCATAGGTCTTTTCAAGACGGGCTCCGCGGCGGCGGGCGTTCTGGGCGAAGCCCCCGACAAGTTCGGTAAGGTGCTCGTTTTGGTGCTTCTTCCCGCAACGCAGGGTATTTACGGCTTTATTATCGGCATAATTGCTTCCGGTTCGATTGAAGCGGGCATGACCCTTTCTCAGGGCTGGGCGATGCTGGGCGCGGTTATACCTATGGCGGTTTCGGGTTTGCTTACCGGCATATTCCAGGGCAAATCCGCAGCAAACTGTATCTATGCGGTCGGCAAGCAGGATTCGCTCGGCGGTAAGCTGATTATTTACCCCGCAATGATAGAGTTCTACGCTATATTGGGACTCATCATATCCATTATGCTTATCCCCCTTGTAGGTTGATATGGACGGGCAGGCAATCGTTGACAGAATAATCGCCGACGCCGAAGAAGAGGCGCGCGCGATTATCGGCGACGCGGAAAATAAAGCCGCTAAGACAATTTCGGAAGCGAACGAGCGCGCCGACAGGGTTAAGACGGGCACTCGCGCGGAAGTGGCGGATAAGGTCAGGGCGATATCCGACGGAAAATCGGCGACCGCCAGGCTTGACGGTGCAAAAATTCTGCTCGGCGAAAAACGCGCGGTAATCGACGAGGTTTACGCGAGGGCCTTAAAAGGGCTTACCGAGCTGAACGAAGGCGACAGCTTGTATCTTTTAAACGCGCTTTTATCCGAATTTGCGGACGAGGGCGACGAAATATTATTCGCTTCGAATTTCCGCTTTGCGGAAAAGGCGGCTTCGCTCGAAGCGGTTAAATTAAAAAAGCTTAAAGTTTCGGCAAAACGCGCGGATATCGACGGCGGGTGTATGCTTATAGGCGAAAAGTGCGACAAAAACCTTTCTTTCGGCGCGCTTCTTGCTGCCGACAGGGATAAATACCAGGCGGAAATAGCCGCCGCGATTTTCGGGGTGACCGACTGATGGCAAAGGACTTGACTTACACCAACGGCGTAATCGCCGCCAGAGAAAAATATCTTTTGAAGGATAAGATATCGCGGCTTTGCGAGGGCGGCGCGGAGGAAGCTTTGCGCGCGCTCACGGAAAGCGGCTTCGGCAAAGGCGTCGAGGTTGCGTCCGTGTACGGGTACGAAAAGCTTGTCGTCGCGGACGAGAGGGATATCGACGGGTTTATACGCGAATATGCCCCGTCGGACACCGAATTGCAGTATTTCCTCGCCCCGCGCGACTTTCATAATGCGAAAGCTCTTTTAAAGGCGCATTTTCTCGGGCTGGATAAGCAAAGTCTTTTAGCCCCCGACGGGCTTGTTTCCGCCGATTTTATAGCGGAGCGCATTGCTCTCGGCAAATACGACGGGCTGGATAAATTCCTCGCCGAAGCGCTCGCCGAAGGCGCGGCGCTGTTTTCTGAGGATGGCAGCCCCGACCTTTCGGGCGCGGAAACGGGCGCGATTTTCGATAAAGCCCTGTTTAAACGGCTTTCGGAGTCGTGCAGAAAGGATAAAACGCTTAAAATTCTTGTCCGCACCAAAGCGGATATGACGAATATTTTAACGGCGCTTCGTTCGGCTTCCGCCGAGTACGCATCGAAATTTTATCTTTCGGGCGGGAAGCTTGACGAAAAGCAGCTTTCGAAGCTGTTTTCGGAAAACGCGGACGAGGCAGAACACGCGCTCGACGGGACGGAGTACACCGAATTTTTGAAGCTGTGCCTTGCGGACAGGGCGGCGGGGCTGCCGTTCACCCGCGCGGAACGCTTGCAGGAAAGCTACGAGGCAAATTACCTTGCGGCAAACAAATACGAGCTTGAAAAAAACAGGCCGTTTTTATATTACGTATTCAGGCGTCGCGCCGAAAACGCTGACGTGAGGATACTTTTCGCGTGTCTTTTGGCGGGTATGAAGGAAACCGATATCAAGAAACGGCTGAGGTCTACGGGGGATAAATGGAAAGCGGTAAATTAGCGATTATAGGCGACGGCGACAGCATAACCGTGTTCAAGGCGGCGGGGCTTGCCACCTTTCCCGCGGAAAACGAGGCGAAGGCGCGCGAAACGCTGCGCGCGATTGCAAAGGAATATAAGGTAATATTCATTACGGAAGAGCTCGCCCGTCCTTTGACCGAATTTTTAAAGCGGTTCGACGAGCAGCCCTATCCCGTAATTTTAAGCATTCCGTCCAAAAACGGAAGCACGGGCTACGGCACCGAGCTTTTGAAGAGCGCGATGGAGCGCGCTCTCGGGGTGGATATTCTGTTCAACAATTGAGCATCACCTCATCAGTCACAACCTTTCGGTTGCGACAGCTTCCCCGTCAGGGGAAGCCTATAATAAAGAATAAACGTTGCCGCCAAAAACCGCGTTTTTTGGCAGGCAGACACAATTTGCGCATACTTGCGCCTCGGTAGGTGAATTTGCGCAAAGTATAAATGGTGTGCCCTTAAAATTTGCGCAAAGAGGGGAACGCCCTAAATCACGGAAATTGTCGCGCGCAGAATAGCGCGAGAATTTCGTGAAAGGAGTTTTTTTATGGGAAAGACTGTTAAAGTTTCCGGACCGTTGATTATCGCGGAGGGTATGTCGGACAGTAAAATGTACGACGTCGTACGCGTTTCCGACAAGGGGCTTATCGGCGAGGTTATCGAGCTTCGCGGGGATAAAGCCTCGATACAGGTGTATGAAGAAACCGCGGGTTTAGGACCGGGGGAAGAGGTTACCTCCACGGGCGAGCCGCTTTCCGTCGAGCTTGCGCCCGGGCTTATTTCGGGCATATTCGACGGTATTCAGCGCCCGCTGACGACTTTGTTTTTCAAATACGGTTCCCGCATATCGAGGGGCGTATCGGTAAACAACCTCGACAGAGATAAAAAGTGGAGGTTTTCGCCCCGCGTCAGGGCGGGCGATTCCGTCACCGCGGGCGACGTGCTCGGCGTGGTGCAGGAAACCGAAATTATCGAACACAGAATTTTAGTCCCCAACGGTATGAGCGGCAAGGTGGCGAGTATCGAGGAGGGCGACTTTACGATAGGGGATACTATTGCCGTAATTCAGACCGATTCGGGCAAAAAGCCGGTGGCAATGCTCCGTAAATGGCCAGTAAGAAAGGGCAGACCGTACAAGGAAAAGCTTTCGCCCGATAAGCCTATGGTAACCGGTCAGAGGGTTATCGACACGCTTTTCCCCGTCGCGCGCGGCGGCGTTGCGGCGGTGCCCGGGCCCTTCGGCAGCGGCAAGACGGTCGTTCAGCACCAGCTCGCAAAGTGGGCGGACGCCGACATCATAGTCTACGTCGGCTGCGGCGAGCGCGGCAACGAAATGACCGACGTTCTTAACGAATTCCCCGAGCTGACCGACCCGAAAACGGGCGAGCCTTTGATGAAGCGCACGATACTTATCGCGAACACTTCGGATATGCCCGTCGCCGCGCGCGAAGCTTCCATTTACACGGGCATAACCATTGCGGAGTACTTCCGCGATATGGGCTACAACGTGGCGATTATGGCGGATTCGACTTCGCGCTGGGCGGAGGCTCTGCGTGAAATGAGCGGTCGCCTCGAGGAGATGCCCGGCGACGAGGGATACCCCGCGTATCTTTCGAGCCGACTTGCGGAGTTCTACGAACGCGCGGGCATAGTGCGGCTTTTAGGCAGCGCCGAGCGCACGGGTTCGGTAACCGCGATAGGTGCGGTTTCCCCTCCGGGCGGCGACTTGTCGGAGCCCGTTTCGCAGGCAACCCTCCGCATAGTCAAGGTTTTCTGGGGGCTTTCGGCTTCGCTTGCGTACAAACGCCATTTCCCCGCTATCGACTGGCTGATAAGCTATTCGCTTTACGCCGACAAAATGCGCGACTGGTACACCGATAACGTCAGTGCGGATTTCTCGAAATACCGCCAGTTCGTCATGACGATTTTGCAGGAGGAGGCGGCGCTCGACGAAATAGTAAGGCTTGTCGGCATGGACGCGCTTTCGTCCAAGGACAGGCTCACCATGGAAACGGCGAAGATTATAAGAGAGGACTACCTCCACCAGAACGCGTTCGACGAAATTGATACCTATACGTCGATGCAAAAGCAGTTTTTAATGCTCAAGCTTATATACGAATTCAACTTACGCGCGAGCGAGGCGATAGAAAACTTCGTATCGCTGAACGAAATCCTCGCGCTGTCGTGCAAGGACAGGATAGGCAGAGCTAAATATATAGAAGAGAGCAAGCTTTCGGAGTTCGATGAAATTTCAAAGCTTATGGGTGCGGAAATGAAATCGCTTGTACAGGGGGGCGAAGAGAATGTTTAAGGAATACAAGACCATTCGCGAAGTAGTCGGGCCCCTTATGTCTGTCGAGGGCGTTGAGGGCGTAACCTATAACGAGCTTGTGGACATAGTCTGCGCCGACGGCAGCGTGCGCCGCGGCAAGGTGCTCGAAGTAAACCGCGACAAAGCGGTGGTGCAGCTTTTCGAAAATTCGCAGGGGTTGCAGATATCCTCCGCGCGCGCCCGCTTTACGGGGCACGGACAGCAGCTTGCGTGTTCGAAGGATATGCTCGGCAGGGTGTTCGACGGTATGGGCAACCCGCGCGACGGCGGCGCGCCCGTTATCCCCGACAAGGTGCTCGACATCAACGGCGAACCCATTAACCCCGCCGCGAGGAATTACCCCGACGAATTTATTCAGACGGGAATATCCGCAATCGACGGACTGAATACCCTCGTCAGGGGGCAGAAGCTGCCCGTGTTCTCTATGAGCGGACTTCCCCACGCCGAGCTTGCCGCGCAGATTGCAAGGCAGGCTAAGGTCAGGGGCACGGACAGCAAATTCGCGGTTGTTTTCGCCGCGATAGGCATAACTTTCGAGGAAGCGCAGTATTTTGTAGACGACTTTAAAAAGACGGGCGCGATTGAAAGGACGGTGCTTTTCACCAACCTTGCGAACGACCCCGCAGTCGAGCGTATCGCAACGCCGCGTATGGCGCTGACCTGCGCGGAATACCTCGCGTTCACGTGCGGTATGCACGTGCTCGTCATTATGACGGATATAACCAACTATGCGGAGGCACTGCGCGAGGTTTCGGCAGCCCGCCGCGAGGTCCCCGGCAGGCGCGGCTATCCCGGCTATCTGTACACCGACCTCGCGACCCTTTACGAGCGCGCGGGCAGGATACGCGGCTCGGAAGGCTCGATAACCCAGATACCCATTCTTACCATGCCCGAGGACGATAAAACCCACCCCATACCCGACTTAACGGGCTATATAACCGAGGGGCAGATTATCCTTTCGCGCGATTTATACAAAAAGGGCATAAACCCGCCCATCGACGTTTTGCCGTCATTGTCGCGACTTAAAGACAAGGGCATAGGCAAGGGCAAAACGCGCGAGGACCACGCGGCGACGATGAACCAGCTTTTCGCGGCTTACGCGAGCGGCAAGGAGAGCAAGGAGCTTTCGGCGATTTTAGGCGAAGCGGCGCTGTCGGATATAGACAAGCTTTACGCGAAGTTTGCCGAGGAGTTTGAAAAGCTTTATGTAAATCAGGGCTTCAACGCCGACCGCACCGTGGAGGAAACGCTCGATCTGGGCTGGCAGCTTCTTAAAATTCTGCCCGTCGGCGAGTTGAAGCGTATCCGCCCCGAACTGATAGAAAAATATATGAAATAAATTTTCTGTCATACTGAACGAAGTGAAGTATCCCATTGACAAGCAGTTAAACTGTGGGATTCTTCGCTACGCTCAGAATGACAAAATCACGGCATTTGTTTTTCGTAGAAAAAGAAATGAGTGAGAGGCGTCTATGTCAAGATTAAACGTAAACCCTACCCGTATGGAGCTTAAAAAGCTGAAAGCAAGGCTGAATACGGCGGTTAGGGGTCACAAGCTTTTAAAAGATAAATCGGATGAGATGGTGCGGCAGTTTTCCGCGATTATAAAGGAAAACAAGCGGCTCCGCGACGAGGTCGAGGAGGAGCTTTCCGAAACGCTGCGCGAGTTTTCCGTCGCGCGTTCGGTCACGCCCGCTTACCGCGCGGAAACGGCTTTTTCGATGCCGTCCTCGGGGGTAAAGGCGGAGTGCGGCACATCAAGCATAATGGGCGTGGAAGTGCCCGACATTAAGCTTGTAAGCGAAAAGCGCTCGGACGGGCTTCCTTACGCGTATTCGGAAATGACGAGCGAAGCCGACCATTCGGTCGAGCGCGCCTCGCGCCTGCTTCCGAAAATGCTCGCCCTCGCCGCAACCGAAAAATCGGTGCGCCTTCTCGCCGAGGAAATCGAGCGGAACAAACGCCGCGTAAACGCGCTCGAATACGTCATGATACCCCAGCTTGAAGAGACGATTAAGTACATCAAAAGCAAGCTCGACGAAAACGAACGCGCCGCCGTTATCCGCATGATGAAGGTTAAAAGCAAGGCGTAAATGGTTTTAATATGAAAAAAATTGTTACGGTCAGCCGCGAGTTCGGCAGCGGCGGCAGGGAAATAGGCAAAAGGCTTGCCGACGCGCTCGGCTTTAATTATGTGGACAGCGAGATAATTCAAGCCGTTGCGGAGCAGACCAAGCTCGACGAAAATTATCTTCGCGATAAGCTGGAGCAGGGCATATCGAATTACCCCGTTACCTTCGGCAGAACTCTTTCGCAGGTAAAAAGCATAAGCAATTCGGCTATGCTGATAGCAAAGCAGCACAAAATAATCAGGGATATCGCGGCGAAGTCTGACTGCGTTATAGTCGGCAGGGGCGCGGACGTCGCGCTGGCGGATTTGAAGCCCTACAAAATTTTCGTTTACGCCGATATGCAGTCGAAAATAGCGCGAATAAGAAGCAGGGCGCAGACGGACGAAATACTTACCGATAAGGAAATAGAGCGTAAAATCAAGCGCATAGACGGCGCGAGGAGGTCAACGCACGATTTGTACTCGCCCCGTGTCTGGGGAGATAAAGCGGGCTATAATATTTGCATAAACACGACCGATATCGACGTTAAAAGCATTATAAAGCCGCTGTCGGAAATAATAGTGGAGTATTTTAAACAGGAAAGATGAAACAGACCCGCTTTTTGTAAGCGGGTCGTTTTTTAATTTCCGTACGGAAAAATATTGATTATTGTGAACGTATTTGTTATAATATAAAGACAGACAGATATGAAAGGCGGATTTTTATGGTGGAATTTGACAGATATGAATTCGATATCAGGGACGGACAACTGAACAAATACAACGGCAGCGCAAAACGCGTCATTATCCCGCAGGGAGTTACGAAAATAGGCTACGACGCATTCGCGGGCTGTAATTCGATTACGGAAGCGGTTCTGCCGGAGGGACTGACGGCGATAGGGTTCAGCGCGTTCAAGGGCTGCGTTAACCTTACGTCGCTCGGTATCCCGTCAACGTTAAAGACGATAAGCGACGAAGCTTTTCGCGGCTGCGCAAGTTTGGCCAAAATAAATTTGCCCGATGGGCTAACCGCGATAGGCAGATGGGCGTTTTCGGGTTGCGCTTCGCTTAAAAGCATAGTTCTGCCAAAAAGCGTTAATGCGGTTTGGTTCAGCGCGTTTTCGGGTTGCGCTTCGCTTTCGGAAGTCGTGCTTCCGCCCGATTTGAAGCTTATCGACGACGAACTTTTTTCGGGCTGCACCGCGCTCGAAAGCATATTAATCCCGCAGTCGGTGACTTCGATAGGCAACCGCGCTTTCAAGGACTGCGCCGTGTTGAAAAATATCGATATCCCCGCCGCGGTCACGCAGATAGGCGAGGGGGCTTTCCGCGACTGTAAGTCGCTTACCTCGCTCGGGTTGCCCGAGGGGCTCGTTTCGATAGGCAGGTGGGCTTTTGCGGGCAGCGGCATAAGCGAGATAACGATACCCAAAAACGTGGCGACTATCGCGATGTGCGCGTTCGGCGATTGCAACGTGACGGTGCGCTGTGCGCGCAAAAAGCCCTTTTTCGGCTTGCCTTCAAAGTGGGATAAGGCGTGGACGGGCGGCGGAGCGGGCGTGAAGGTCGTCTGGGGCTGTAAATAAAACCAAACACATAAAAGGAGCCCCGCCGACGAAAGTCGGCGGGACTATTAATATTTTTATGCAATATTTTCAAACCTGCCGAATATGATAATAAAGTATTCTTTCGTAAAATCGCTGCGGGAGGGAAATCTCGCGGCGGGAACAGCGCATCTTTAAATGGCGGCACAGCTTTTGGGGAAGTGCGAAAAAAAGAGCGGGCAGAGCGGCGTAAATCGCCGCAAACGCCGATTTCGATTGAATTGAATTTCGGGTATTGACAAACTGCTTTCTTTGTAGTATTATGTATAAGAACTGCAAAGAGGAAGTGAGTTATGGTCGTTTTCGAAAAGATATCCGAAGTTTTCGATATAATAGTCAATTATCTTATACTTGCCGTCGAGTGCGTGGGCATAGTCATTTTGATATACGCGATTGTTTCGGCGGTGATAGGGCTTATAAAGCGACAGGAGCACACGCGCCTTAAACTTGCGGAGGGCATTGCGCTTTCGCTCGAATTCAAAATGGGCGGCGAGCTGCTGCGTACGGTAATAGTGCGCGAGTGGAACGAGCTTTTAATCCTCGGCGCGATTATCCTTTTGCGCGCCGCGCTCACCTTCCTTATTCAGTGGGAAATCAAAATCGAGCGTAAAAACGGTAATATGACGGAGGGGCAGCTTCACGATATAAAAACTCCGCTTACGCAGGATTTGCCGAAAAAGGATAAAAAGGATAAAGAATAGGTTGAAATGAACTTACGGGCGGTTGCTAATTGCTACCGCCCGTAAATTTAAAAATTATATATATGTGTGCGGAAATAATCGGCTTAAATCGATTGACAAAAATTTTTCCGCATACTATAATTAAAAAGCTGTCAAAGCTTACGCACCGTTACCTCAACTGGATAGCAAACCAATAAATACGCACCATTAGCTCAACCGCATAGACAAAGGCGCAAACGATGACCGAG
>DOCD01000139.1:16360-16518 GCA_003503945.1 Clostridiales bacterium
AAGGCGAGCCGTATAGAAACAGCAAAACAACTTAATATGCACCATTAGCTCAACTGGATAGAGCGACGAGTGTTACGCTTCTCAAAATAGCGCTTATGCGCTGTTTTGGTAACACGAGATGAGTTTGCGCATAAACAAAGGCGCAAACGATGACCGAG
>DOCD01000139.1:16863-29890 GCA_003503945.1 Clostridiales bacterium
AAGGCGAGCCGTATAGAAACAGCAGAAACAACTTAATATGCACCATTAGCTCAACTGGATAGAGCGTCGGTCTACGGAACCGAAGGCTAGGGATTCGAACTCCTTATGGTGCACCAAAAGAGTATAATCCGAATTGTATCATCATTACAGGTGATTGGTTCGGATTTACTTTTTATTTAAGAGATTAAAGAAGTAGAAGGAATAACATTCCTTCTACTTCTTTTTAAATTGCTTTTTTCACCTCGCAAACGCACTATAAAATAAATATGCAGAAAAAGCTAATAATAAAATTCCCATAATTATCTTTATAACCTTGCTTGCCTTTTCAAATTTAGTTGAATGGGATAATTCATTTGCAAACCCGACAAAAGTACCTGCAATTATAATCAGAACGCTATGACCGAGAGAATACAGCAACAGCATTAAAATACCCATTATAATAGATTGCCCCGTAGAAACAACCGCTGTAATAGCAATAAGTACGGGTGTTGAACAGGGCGATGCAAATATCGCCCCGACCATTCCCATAACGAACGCACCGATTGCGCCTTTCATTTTACTTTTGCTACTTATGCCGCACTTTTGCGGAAATATATGTATTATGCCCCAAGTCTGCAAAGCCATTACGAACATAAGCACACCGAGTATTATATACCAATACATTTGTATGCCGAGAAACAACCTGCCGACCAATGCCGCAACTACGCCAAGAGCGGTAAACACGATAGCCATACCAATACAGAACATAAGCGAATAGAAAAAAGCTCGTTTTTTATTGTCAGTATAGCCACCCACATATCCGATAATAAGGGGGACACTTGAAAGCGAGCAAGGCGTAAAAGACGTTAAAAGTCCCGCCGCTAACGAAACGAGTAATCCGATCCATAAGTTTTGACTTAAAATCTCACTTAATGTTTGTAACCATGAATCTATCATTCTATCCACCGTAATTCCTTAAATATTTCTTCTATTTGTTCCTTTGTGTGGAATCCGACTACGCGCTTTTTTTCTCTGCCGTATTTATCAACAAATAAAAGCGTAGGCATTACGTTTACTTTATAGCCGTTTGCCATAGCTGCACCGTCTTGCGTATTAGTAATATCAAAGAACACAATGTCTATTGTATCGCCGTATTCTTCTCTTAATTCAGCTAATACAGGTTGCAATCGAATACAGGGCGAACAATTTGTACTTCCTAAATCAAGCAATGCGTATTCGCCCGTAGGGGTATAGTGTTCGCCCTCAACGACTTCATGATTTGATAGAACTAACCAAGCAAAAAGACTAATGCCGCCTACAACTGCAATCGCTATGCCTGTTATTATTAAAGCAAATTGATGCTTTACAAACCAATTTTTCATTATATCCAACCCAAACTTCGGAAAGCGGATTCTATTTCCGATTGCGATTGATAACCGACCATTCGCTTTACGACCTTTCCGTTTTTATCTAAAAAAATGAGCGTAGGTATCGTTGAAACATTATATTTGTTGGCGAGCTTTGCGCCTTCCGACGTTCTGTTCACGTCGTAAAACTTAACGCTGATTTTACCGCTGTATTTTGACCGCAGAGAAGATAATACAGGTTGCAAGTTGTCGCAAGGAACGCAACCCTTACTGCCCAAGTCCATAAGCGTATATTGTCCCGTTGTACCGCCGGTATCACTATTTGAACAACCTTTTACCGAAACACCGATAACAACGCCTATAAGAGCAATAGCAACACACAAAACAATAATGACAACCTTTTTGTGCATTTGCCACCAAAGTTTACGTTCACGCTTTTTGCGTTCTTTTTCTCGTTCGGCGACTTTGATATTTCGATCATATAATGATTTCCTCCTGTAATGATTGTTTTTCCGTGTGGTCGAAAAGCCCCGCAGGGCGAACGGAACTTATGAAGCGAAGCGGAATAAGTGTAGTGAGCTACACTTATGCTTGCCGATAAGTGATTTGCTCCGCAGTTGCTTTCCGTTTGCTTGCCATATTATGGCGGTCTGTTTGTCATAGTGATTACCTCCGAATTGTGATTATTTATATCTTTGTCCACGCAAGAAGAAGCGGGATAGATACCGAAAAAAGGCATAAAAAAGCCGCTGATACTTTCCGTTATATCACCGACTTTCATTATTGCGAGCCATTTGAACAGTAGAGTTTCCGATAGCGTTTAGTCGCAAATATTCAGTTGTCAGATTAGCGTTTTAATTCATATAGTTACCTCGTTTACGGAAAAAATGGTACACTTATAAAAGCCTATCACGGCTCACGAATTTTGCGTACAACTAAAAAACCTACGCTCTATCCGTAAGCTAAGGCAAGGCGGCTCTGCCGCCCAAAACCTTCTGCCTTCTGTGGACGAACTCTTTAACCGTCCACCGCAGAACTCCTACCCCAAAAGGGTATAATACGACCTTTGCCGTACAATATGAATTTTATCACTATGACAGTATAAAGTCAATAGATTATTAGAACAAATGTTTGCGATTTATGGGAAGTTTTGTCGAATAACAACGAGTCAAAATATAATTCCTTGATATTCGTTAAAAGTGTTGACTTATATTCGATAATCGTTTATAATAGTTTGCAAGGAGTGTGTTTATGCAAGATAATATTATTGGTAAACGATTAAAACAATTAAGAGAGAGCGTAAAGCAATCGCAAGTTAAAATAGCGGCGTTGCTCGGCACTACGCAATCGGCAATCAACCGCTATGAGAACGGTCATTCCGACGTGCCTAACGCTACTCTTTTGTGGTTTGCGAATTATTACGACGTTTCGCTTGACTATATCTTCGGTAGGTGCGACGAGCCGCAAGGCAAGTTGTTCGACTATCAACCGAAAGCGTTTGAGAACGACGAGCGTATGCAGGACTTTATAGAAATGTGTTTCGATCCGTCTTCTGCCGCTAATGCTAAACTTAAAGAAGCCGTATTAAAACTCTTAAAGGAACAACAGAAATGAGAGCAGTAATTTACGCAAGATACAGTTCAGACAACCAAACGGAAGCAAGTATCGAAGGGCAGCTCCGCGAGTGTATGGAATTTGCCGACCACGCAGGAATTGACATTATCAAGTCATACATAGACCGTGCGCTTTCCGCTAAATCGGACAACCGTCCCGAATTTCAGCAAATGATTAAGGACAGCTATAAACACGCTTTCGATTGCATTATCGTGTGGAAATTAGACCGCTTTTCCCGTAACCGTTACGACAGCGCACACTACAAAGCACTACTCCGCAAGAACGGCGTAAAGGTTGTTTCCGCAAAAGAAGCGATTGCCGAAGGCTCGGAAGGCATACTCCTTGAATCGGTTTTGGAAGGGTATAAGCGTTCAAATGGACACAATAAGAATAAAATCAGAATTAAGCAGCCTAAATTTAATGTAAAGTAAAAGTCGGGACTCCTCGCGGAATCTCGGCTTTTTTGTGTTAGCTAAACTTGAATAGCGCCCCTCATTACTTGAAAAACGGTTGATTTTGTGCTATAATTTATAAATACAAAAGGAGCGATTATGGTTGATATAAAAACTTGGATAACATCGTTTACAGAAAAAGTCGAGCAAACTTTTCCCAACCGCGTATGGTTTATAGGATTGCAAGGCAGTTACGGCAGAGGCGAAGCAACGGAAACGAGCGATATTGATGTTGTGGTTATTCTCGACGTACTGCGTATAGACGATTTGAAAGTCTATCGCGATATGCTCGATACATTGCCGAATAGAGATTTGATTTGCGGTTTTATTTCGGGTAAAAATGAACTTCTTAATTGGGAAACGAGCGACCTTTTCCAATTCTATTATGATACAACACCAATTAAAGGCTCGCTTGATTGTTTACTTGAAACGATAGATAAACAAACCGTAAAGCGTGCTATACGCATTGGAGCGTGCAATATATATCACGCCTGCGTTCACAATTTTGTCCACGAGAAAAGCGACGATATACTGCGCTCATTGTATAAGTCGGCTGCCTTTGTTTTGCAAGCGGTATGGTTTTATGAAACGGGTAAATATATCAAATCAAAGGCTGAATTGCAAAATGCAATCACTCCGCCGTCTGCCGTACTAACAAATGTACAAGAGTTAAAGAACGGTGCAAGCGTGAAGTTTGAGGAAATGTCGGAGTTGCTACTGAATTGGGCAAAAACGATTATTGTAGGGTACAAAGAAAGATAATTTTCAATTTAACGTAGCGAAATTAAAAAAGAATATACAAGGTATTATAAAATGAGATTTCAAACATTTGGCGACAAAAATAATAAGGCGGTTTTGCTGATTCATACTTTATTTACAAGCGCAGATTTTTTTGCGCCTATAATGCCGTTGCTTGCAAATGACTATTATGTTATCGTGCCTACGTTGTCGGGGCATTACGAAAACTCTACGTTTATATCTACTGATGACGAGATTAGACAAATCAAAGAGTTTTTGTCTGAAAATTACATTACGTCCCTTTATGCGGTTGCAGGATTTTCTTTGGGCGGAAACATTGCTTATGAGTTTTTTTGTAATAACGTAGAAATGATTGAAAAAGCAGTTATCGACAGCGCGCCGCTGTTTAATTTCCCGAAAATTGTAAAGAACCATTATCTTAAAAGTTATACTAAATGCTTAAAAAGAATTAAATCGGGCAAATATGATGCCGCCAAAGAATTAAATAAGTATTTTAACGGTATGGGAGAATACCAAAAGAATATTGCGCCAATTGTTTCGCAGGAAAGTCTAAACAGCCTTGTAGGAAGTTGTTTTGACACAAGAGTTTATAACTTACCGCAAAACAAAAAGAATAAAATTACGTTCATTTACGGCAGTAAGGATATTGCCCGTTTGTGCAAGGTTAGGTTAAAAAAGTATAATATCCGTAAGATGAAAGGTTACGGACATTGCGGATTTTATCGAGAAAATCCCGTTGAGTGGGCTAAACAATTTATTCTATAAAGTAAGATAAATCAAACGAATACAAACACAAGTAAAACTATGAATACTATATGGTCAAAATATATACAAGGCGCAAAAACATTGTATTACAGTCGCAAATTGCGGTTTGATGACAAATTCGCAAGTCAATATAAAGCGTTATTCGATTTAGACGAAACACAGAAACTGAAAATTCTTGAAATAGGTTGCGGTTCGGGTGCGCTTGCAGGCTCTCTCGCACGTTGGTATCCAAATGCCGAGATAATCGCCATTGACCGAGACAGCGAATTTATACGGTTTGCCAAAGAACACGAAACAGGCGTAAGTTTTATGGAAGCCGATATAGTTGCGCTTCCTTTTACCGATGAAAGTTTTGACGTCGTAATCTCAAATACCGTTTATGAACATATAGAGCCTTCCGCATTTTACAAAGAACAACTACGCATATTGAAACCGAACGGCGTTTGTTTTGTGCTTTCTTCTCGCAGAGGTATTTCAGTCGCACCCGATTGTTACGCGCCTAACGATTTTGAAAAAGCGTTTTGGGAAAAAGTGAAACAATACGATAGTTCGATAGATAAATATAACGTAGGCAAGTATTATTTGAACGAAGCGAAACTCCCTGCCGTTATGGAACAATATGGATTTAAGCAAATCAAAACGGGATATGTTGCCGTGATTTTAACGCCTGATAATCCCGATACTACGCCCGAATTTGCGCGCGCGATAATCAATGCGGACAGATACTCGGCTATCGAGTCAATCGAATCGGTGGTAAATTCAATGTCCGAACACTTTTCAAATCAAGAAATTTCCGAAATGAAACACACTATAAATAGCAAGTATGATTATCGCATAAAACAATACGAAAACAATATAAAGCAATGGGACACAACCGTGTCAATAATTATGGTAATGCGCGGAGTAAAAGAAATATGAAAGATTGGTTTACAATTGATAAAGTAGACGATACGACTTATATCATAAGCGAATACCGCCATTGGGAAGAAACGCACTGCTATCTTATAATCGGGAGTGAACGCTGTCTTTTGATTGATACGGGGCTTGGCATTTGCAACATTTATAACGAAGTACGCAAACTGACAAATAAACCAATTACAGCCGTTGCAACACATATACATTGGGATCACATAGGCGGGCACAAATATTTTCCCGATTTCTACGCCCATCAAGCCGAGTTGGATTGGCTGAACGGTAAGTTTCCGCTTTCTATTCAGACTGTCCGTGATATGGTAATAGACCGTTGCGATTTGCCCGAAGGCTTTGATGTAAGCACTTACGAAATGTTTCAAGGTAAGCCTACAAAGGTATTAAACGGCGGCGAAATTATTGATTTGGGCGATAGAAAAATCGAAGTCTTGCATACGCCGGGGCATTCGCCCGGACACCTTTGCTTTTGGGAGCAAGAGCGCGGCTACATATTCACGGGAGACTTGATTTACAAAGATACTTTATTTGCCTACTACCCGTCAACCGACCCCGAAGCATATTTGCATTCGCTTGAAAGAATTGCGGCGTTGCCGTCCAAAAGGCTATTCCCTGCACATCACTCATTAGATATTCAACCCGAAATAGCGGTTAGGATGAGAGATGCTTTTCGTGACCTGAAATCACAAGAAAAGTTGCATCACGGCGCAGGCACTTTTGATTACGGCGATTGGGCAGTTTGGTTGTAAAATAAAGCCGAGAGATCTGTGCTGACCTCGCGGCTTTTGTATTTATCAATAATCTATCAATCTTCCGTTATCGTTCCATTTACCGAACATTATGCCTTGACTTGTATTCTCTATAAACTTCTGTAAACGAGCGTTAAATAATTCGGGCTGTTTTTTCTTTATTTGAATAGTATCAATTCGTACCCGTCTGTATAGAGGCGGGAAACTAATAAAATTGTTCCATACTGTTTTATCTGCTTGCAATGCTTTCAATATCGTTTCGTCAATCACAAAACCGTTTTCGGACATATCGGGCAAAACCGCTCGTCCCGCATCCGTCATTTTACCTAACTTTTCCATACGCCGACAACGCTCTTTATTTAATTCCGACCATAGCGAATTTGCCTTGCGTGGGGCGAATTTTTGTGCCGTAATGCCGTTTTCGAGCGTTTTGGTTGTACTGTCTATCCACCCGAAACACATTGCTTCTTCTACGGCGTCTATGTACCAAAATGTATCATCATTTTTCGGATCGCCCCGTTTAACAATAACCCAGCATTCCTTTTCGATTGTGTGGTATTCGGTAAGCCATTTTCTAAATTCATCCCGATTGGTAACGCTTAATAAGTTATTTACTTCGATACTCATTGTCTCAACAATTCCTTTATTTGTTCTTCCGTGTACGGACTGACGTAATCGGGCGAGCATAAGTGAGTTTGACTCCACATCATCATTTGCGTAAGTATAGGCACAAAACTTTTTCCGAGTCCCGTCAAAGTATATTCTACTTTGGGCGGAACTTCTTTATAAATCTCACGGTGTATAAAGCCGTCATCTTCTAATTCACGCAACTGTTTTGTCAAAGTGGACTGAGTAATACCGTCTATTCTTCTTAACAGTTCGCCAAAACGCTGTACTTTACTTACGGCTATATACCACAGTATGAGAAACTTCCATTTACCGCTTAATACCGCTTGTAACGTGTTCATAGGAACACAGCGCATCATAACTTCTCTTTTTCTAAATTTGTTATCTGTCATAGTGAAACTCCTTTTTCTATTATAGCGAAATACACATAACAAGTCAATCGCAATAGTATCTTTTTTGATACTACTACTAAATAAAGACAGTACTTGAAAATCAGTACTATGCCGATTTATAATATAGAAAATATTAAAGGCAGGTATTCATATGCACTATACAGGCACGATTTGGCGTCCACCTTATGAGGCTTGGTCGGCACTACTACAAGTTACGGCAGGTTGCACACACCATAAATGTAAGTTTTGTACGTTATATGAGGATATTCCTTTCAAATTCAAAATGTCCTCTATGGAAGAAATCGAGGAAGATCTAAAAGAATTATGCTACTTTACGCCTGATGTTACAAGAATTTTTTTAGTCGGGGCTAATCCGTTTGTATTGCGGGCGGAAAAATTACGGCAAATAGCGTATTTGTCTAAACAGTATCTTAACCGCTTGAAAACTATCGGCTGTTTTGCTCGCATAACGGATATAACGCCGAAAAGTGTTGACGAATTAAAGCAGTTACATAGTTGCGGCTATAACGGCATTACTATCGGCGTAGAAACGGGCGACGACGAGGCTTTATCTTTTATGCACAAGGGTTATACGTCTGCGGATATTTTAGAGCAATGCCGTAAACTCGACGAGGCCGGACTTGAATATAACTTTTTCTATCTTACAGGTATTTACGGCAAAGGCAAAAGTAAGCAAGGCGTTGAAAACACATTGAAAATCTTTAATCAATTAAATCCGAAAATAGTCGGTGCGTCAATGTTGACAATTTACCCCACGTCGGAATTATACGGCGAAATTCAAAACGGAAATTGGACAGAAGAAAGCGAAACGGAAAAATATGAGGAATTAAAAATGCTTGTGAACGGTTTAGATATTAAAACGCACTTTGCCGCTTTGGGTGCGTCGAACGCCGTCCAACTACACGGAAATATACCAAGCGATAAAGAGGAATTGATTTCGATTATCGACGAAGTTATAAGCCGTTTCGGTGAAAGTGAACTCAAAAAATACAGAAAGAATTTGAAGCACCTGTAATATGCTATTCGACAAAACTTTCTAAAAATCGCAAACATTTGTTTTGAAAATCTATTGACTTTGTACTGTCAGAGTGATAAAATACATAGCATACCACAGTAGTGTAATAAGTGGTATTGTACCCTTTTGAAAGGGTGTGCCGAACGTGTAATGATTAAGAGTTCGGCAGATTCTGCGATGAGCGATTGCTCATAGAATGCGGAAGGTTTTGGACGGTATAACCGTCCGTGCCTTAGCTTACGGATAGAGCGTAAGTTTTTTAATTGTACGCAAAATTCGTGAGCCGTGATAGGCTTTTATAAGTGTACGATTTTTTTCGTAAATAAGCACTTAAATCTACCCACAATTCAATAGAATGGCTAACCACCATAGAGCAATTCAAGGTTGCTAAATACGGTTAGAAGTCGGTGATACGTTAAGCGTTCAGCGGCTTTTTTGTCGTCTTTTTTCGGTATCTTTCCCGCTCTTTCTTGCGTGGACGAAGATATAAATATTCATCAATTCGGAGGTAATAACTATGACAATAAGACCACTATAATCGGCAAGCAAACGGTAAGCAAAAGCACAAGACGCGGCAAAATCAAACAGCATCGCTCGGACGTACAAAAAGGATATTCGGATTATATCCATATCTCACTAGGCTACAAGTAGCCAAGTTCGCCCTTGCAGGGGGCTATTTTGTCGGTAGAACATTATTCATTGGAGGAACAGAATTATAAGTTATCAGGTAGTCAGAATAGAGCAATTCAATAAAGGCAGTTTAGGAAAGATAGGCGGCGAAACGGAACGCACGAGCAAACACCACCGCAACGAAGATATAGACAGCGAGCGCACACCTCTCAATCTCTATTTTAAGAAGTCGGAAGGCGGTCTAACCGCTCAATGGAAAAAGACAATGCAAGAGCTAAACGCAACCTTTCGAGAGAAGAAAGATTCCACCGCTTTCGAAGGTATGATAATCACTTCGAACACGGCGTTTTTCGAGCAGCTCGGTTGGAAGAAAGGCGAAGAAACGCCGTATGCTGTAATGGAGTTTTTTAACCGCTGTTACGAGTTCGCGTTACAGGAAATCGGCTATAAGGGAACAGATAAAAACGTGCTGTCTGCCGTCATCCATTTGGACGAAACTACGCCGCACTTGCAACTGTACTACATACCCGTCGTTGACACCGCTAAAAAGAAAGTATATGAGAAAGGCGCGGACGGAAAAGTATTGCGGAACGAAAAAGGCTCGCCTATTCAAAAGAAAGACGAACACGGGAAAAGCGTTTATGAGTATGTGGAGTTGGAACATCCGAAGCTATGCAGTTCGGACTTTTGGGGCGAACGCGGCGGACAACTTTCCTACGGCAATTTACAGGACAGCTTTCACGAGCGGATAGGTATTCACTACGGTTTGGATCGCGGCGAAGTCGGAAGCAATAAAAAGCATACGACCAAGTACCAATGGCAGAAAGCACAACAGGAAACCGAGCTTGCCGCTCTGGAAGATGAAAAAGTCCACGCCGAAGAAGTAATCGAGCAAGCGCAAACCGCCTTTGAAACGAGAGATAAAGCGTTAGAAGAATTGAAACCGTTGCAGGGATATTTGAACGCTTTCCACGAAGCGTTAAGCGGCGATCTTCCTTTCTCGCCGGGCAAGTTAAAGAAAATGCTTATAGGTTTGATGACCGAGTATAAGCGTTTGGAAGAAGAAAAGAAAATCACGGACAAAGACCGTGAAAACTTATTCTCGGAATTGCAGAAAGCAGAGCGGCGCATACCCGAACTTGAAAAGTATAAAGAGTTCGTCGCTTTCATCAACGAGTACGCGCCCGACAAATTAGACGAAGCAAAGCGCACGGCAACCGAGCGCAAGAATGTACCGAAACCACCGTTCAAAACGAAGTCGAACAGTTGGTTTACCCTGATATTCTTTGCCTAAAACTATCTTACCGGCGTTTGCTCCGTCGAAAGAGAAGGTTGCCGCCTCCAATTTTTCCTGATTTAAACCCGAAAATCTTGCGGCAAGCGCCCTTGTAACGTTCGATTGAAGATAATCCGTTTTAGTTTCTTCCGTCGTACCGAGAACGCTGCCCTTTTTATAGGCCTCCGCGATAAGGTTGGAAAACGTAAGCTGATATTTCGTTCCCTTAATTTTAGGCTCTATGAGGTCGAGCAAATCTTTCATAGGGAACGGATGCTCGTACATATTTTCCGTTATTCTCTTTGCAAGCGCCAGATAGTCTTCAACGGTCGTCGCGGAATTTTCCCTGTACGCGTTGATAAGTCCGTACCAGCCGTATAAATGCTTGGGTTGGTATTTTAAAACCTCGTTGAAAATTCTTATAAGATCTTCCGAATATTTCGCGTTCTCCCCCGTAGGCGTATAATTTTCAAGTTCGTAAGAAGTGTCGAACTTTAACGGATACATTTCCGTAAGCGACCTTATTTCTTCCGCCTTTACATAATTTTCCCAATCGTTCAAAACATATTGAACGTAATGGGTGTAAGTGGCGCTGCCGGTACACTGTACGGCGTGCAAATCGGAGCTGGTTCTTCTGAAAGTGTCGTTCCACCCTTTCGTTCCCCAGTCGGTAACGCTTCCCGCTCTTCCCTCAGCCTGAGCGGAATTTGCCACGCCGAAAATATCGTAGAAGCTCGCCCATGCGGCTTTGCCCTCGGCGTTTCTCGTCTCAAACAGATACGCGAGGTGATTGTACTGCGAGATAACGACGGAGGGCACGCCGACTATTTTCTGGATTACCATTCCGTTTAAGGAAATGCCTCCGCAATACGCGCCCTTTTCATAGAGCATCCACAGTCTCGTTACGCCCGCCTCTCCGTAAGAAAGATTAAAATCCGAAAGGTTATACTTTGCGTTATATTTATCGTAATATGCGGGATGTCTGTAAGCGCTCGGAACGCCCGGTCCGGCGTAAGGCATATAGGCGTGACAGCTTAAATTGCCGTTCTTTTTAACCCTGACGTACCAACTCAGCCAGTCAAGCTCGTCATCCCTTATTTCTATGTTTAAAACCTGCCTCATTTCGGGAACGGTGAGCCTTTCGAACACCTCGCTTTTGAGCCAGCCGTTATCATGGAATTTCTTATACGTTTCGTATCTGAACAGCGGGTCGGACGGAGGATTGCCGGGCGCAGACCCGCACAAACGGAACACGATGTCCTCGACATGCGTAAACGACAGGCTTATAATCATTCTCTTGTATAAGTCGCCGCGCGTTGCGTTTTCTTTGAAAGTCGGGGCATAGGTCAGCGGGGTTGTATCGTTTATGTCTTCCCCGTGCGCGGTATACAGAGTATAAAGAATGTTCAGTATCTTTGTTCTTATTTCGCCTGCGTTGACTGCGGTAGCTTGGGGCATACCGCCGGTAACAAAATACCTTAAAGCGTCCAAATCGTCGTGCAATATCCACTTTATTACGTTTTTATGCCGTCCGTCAACGTGCGCGAAGTCCTGTAAATTGTCATAGCCGAAAAACGACACGAATTTTCTCGTTAAAATAATATCCTCGTAGTCGGATAAAAGCACGTCGTAGCTGTGGCTCTTTATAATTTCGTCGCATTCTTCGACGGTCTTGATAAAGTCGTAGGGCGTATCGTCGAAAACAAAGCCCTCGTTAAACATAATCGGGTTAGCGTAAACGGCGTGATTTGCTTGCGTGCCTTCATATGCAGGCACTGCGACCAGCTTTATGTAATTTTTATCCCGCACCGAAAATTTTATAAACGCCTGACTTTCATATCCCTTTACCTCGGCAGGATTTTCTTCGCTTTCAAGCTTCCAGTTTTCACCGTCAACCGAAGTGTAAAAATAGAACTTGCAAATCGAACTGTTCCACGGCGCTTCGCCGACAAATCCAGCTAACGAGACTTTGGAATCAACTCCGTAATACGTCGAAAACCAGTCGTAATCAAATGCTGAAATATCGTAAACGACTACGCTGCCCGCGCAGGCGGTTATTCCCTTTAAATACTTTTTGACGTTTAGAAATCCATCTTCATCATAACCGCCCGTCGATAAAGAAATCTTGCCGTCGGCATTACTTTTAAGCGCGCAACCGTTTAATACGATTTCGTTGCCTGTTTTAAAACAGGGGTCGTAGGTAGAGTAGGATACCGGTTTGCCGTCAATCTGTGTTTTGTCGTTAAGCTCTGTTAAATAATCGTAATCGGAAAGATAAACGAATTGCTCCTCGGTCTTTTCAGCGGTAGCGTTATTATCCGTCGCATATGCGGCGGTATTGTCCTCCGATAGGAGGGCAATACCTAAAATCGCCGTCGTAAACGAAACGATCGCCAAAACGGAAATCAACAATCTTTTAGTAAGGTTTTTGATTTTCTTCAGAAATACTCCTAT